>NZ_LMCO01000024.1:0-76291 GCF_001424825.1 Ensifer sp. Root31
GTCGACGCGGCCCTCGACGCCGCAATGTTCGGCCGAGCCGCGCCCGTTTTTGCCGACGAAGCCGACCGCATGGCTGTCATCGACCATGACCATGGCGCCGTACTTCTCGGCGAGGTCACAGACGCCCCCGAGATTGGCGATGATGCCGTCCATCGAGAACACGCCGTCGGTGGCGATCAGCTTGAAGCGACTGCCTTCGGCCTTCTTCAGCTCTTCCTCCAGCGCCGCCATGTCGTTGTTGGCATAGCGGAAGCGCTTGGCCTTGGAGAGGCGCACGCCGTCGATGATCGAGGCGTGGTTCAAGGCGTCGGAGATGATCGCGTCCTCTTCGCCCAGCAGCGTCTCGAACAGGCCGCCATTGGCGTCGAAACAGGAGGAATAAAGGATCGTGTCTTCCAGGCCGAGGAAGGCGGAGATGCGCGCCTCCAACTGCTTGTGCTCTTCCTGCGTGCCGCAGATAAAGCGCACCGAGGCCATGCCGTAGCCGTAACGGTCGAGCGCCTTTTTGCCGGCCTCAGTCAGTTCCGCATTGTCGGCCAGGCCGAGATAGTTGTTGGCGCAGAAGTTCAGCACCCGCTCGCCCGAGGCAACCTCGATCTCGCCCGCCTGCTTCGAGACGATCACCCGCTCCGACTTGTAAAGGCCTGATGATTTCAAGCCATCGAGTTCGGAGCGGAGGTGGGAAAGAAAAGCATTGGTCATGGCGGGCCGCTTTCACTGTGAAAAGGACGTTTCGTGCCAGACGAGTACCACGACAGCTTTCCCGTTGCAGCAAATTCCAGCGGCCAGGCCATGCGCAGAGGCAGTAGTGAGGGAAAACGACAGGGCCTTTCGCAACAGACCCGCTGGTCTGAAATTTTATGTCGCGCCCTTGGCGGTGCGAGACATATTGCTTCGGCCACTCCAGCTTTTGAGCGGTCGAAGATCGAAGCTGGCACCCTTTGTCCCATCAAGCACCATCCATTCGCGCCGCCGACGCAGCGCGGCTGGATTCCTGTGACAAGCACAGGAATGAGGGAGGGGACGTAGTTGCAGCCAGCGTATTCAGAATCTGGTCCCCAACAATCGCGGCAATATTATCCCAAGCTCAGGACAATGAGACGGGATCATTGGTCAGAGGGCATGCAGATAGGGCGAGATATCCTCCCAATCCGGGTTCATGCGTTCGATCAGGTTCAACTTCCACTTTCGAGGCCATTTCTTGATCGTTTTCTCCCGAGTTATCGCCGCGGTCAGCAAATCAAACTCCTCAAACCAGACCAGCGTCTTGACGTATCTCGATGTGAAGCCGGGCGTCAGGTCGTTCTGATGTTCGTAAAGCCGGGTGGCGAGATCCTTCGTCACGCCAACATAAAGCGTGCCTTTCGCTTGGACGCGAGGATGTAGACATAGCCCCTCATGAAAGGGAAATTGGCGATATCGCGCTTATTGCACAAGTAAAAATTGTAGTTGGGTGAAAGAATTTCGACCGCCCGCCACGCCCTCATTCCTGTGCTTGTCACAGGAATCCAGCCGCGCCGCGTCGGCGGCGCGACTTAGCTGGTCTGAGGGCGGAACTCCCCCAACTTCGTACTGCACCAGTGCCGAAAAGATACGAGAATCGGGACAAAGCCCAACCGCGAGAGCTAATCGTCGGGCCTCACCCCTCCAAATACCCGTCGATCACGGCCAGAAATGCCTCGCCGTACCGCTCGCGTTTGCTTTCGCCGATGCCGGGGATGTCGAGCAGCTCGTCGAAGCCGCGCGGGCGCTCCTTGGCGAGCGCGATCAGCGTTGCATCCGGGAAGACGACGTAGGGCGGCACGTTCAGGTCCTTGGCGATGGTGAAGCGCTCGGCGCGCAGCAGTTCGAACAGTTCGAGGTCGGAACCGGCAAGGTCGGCGCGCTCGCGCTGGCTGCCCGATTTCGCCTGCCGCGCCGCCTTGCCCGTCTGCGGGCGGTCCTTGCGAAACAGCACCTGGCGCTCGCGCTTGAACACGGCGCGGGCCTCCGCTTCGAGCTTGACTGCGCCGAAGGCCGTGTGATCGACGCTGACGAGACCGGCGGCCAGCAATTGCCGAAACACCGATTGCCAGGTACGCGCCGGCAGATCCTTGCCGGCGCCGAAGACCGGGATGTCGACATGGCCGAAACGCTCGGTCTTTTCGTTGACGGTCCCCATCAGCACGTCGACGACATGGCCGGTGCCGAAGCGCTCGCCGGTGCGGTAGACGGCGGCGAGCGCCTTGATCGCGGCCTCGGTGCCGTCCCAGGTTTCCACGGGCTTCAGGCAGGTATCGCAATGACCGCAACGACCGGGATGCGCCTCGCCGAAATGCGCGAGGATCGCCTGTCGGCGGCAGCCAGCCGTCTCACAGATCGCCAAAAGCGCATTGAGCTTGCCGCGCTCGATGCGCTTGATTTCGTCCGCCACTGCGCCCTCGTCGATCATCCGGCGGCGCTGCAAGACGTCGGCCATGCCATAGGCCATCCAGACCTCGGACGGTTGGCCGTCACGTCCGGCGCGGCCGGTCTCCTGGTAATAGGCCTCGACCGAGCCCGGCAGATCGAGATGGGCGACATAGCGCACATCCGGCTTGTCGATGCCCATGCCGAAGGCGACGGTTGCGACCAGGCAGAGGCTCTCCTCCTTGAGGAACGCGTCCTGATGGGTGTCGCGCAGCGTCCGGTCCATGCCGGCGTGATAGGGCAGCGCTCGAATGCCCTGCCCGTTCAACCATTCCGCAGTGTCCTCGACCTTTGCCCGCGACAGGCAATAGACGATGCCGGACGATCCGCGGAAGCGGGAGACAAAGCGCAGCAACTGCTGGCGCGGCTGGTCGCGCTCGACAATTTCATAGGCGATGTTCGGTCGGTCGAAGCTGGTGGTAAAGACTTCGGCGCCCTGCAGCGACAAGCGCTCGATAATGTCTTCGCGGGTATGCGGATCGGCCGTCGCCGTCAGCGCGATGCGCGGAACGCCGGGATAGCGCTCGGCAAGCAGGCCGAGGGTGCGATATTCCGGCCGGAAATCATGACCCCACTGCGAAACGCAATGGGCCTCGTCGATGGCGAAAAGCGCAATGCGGGCATTGCCGATGAGATCGGCGAAACCATCGGTGACGATGCGCTCGGGCGTGACGTAGAGGAGGTCAAGCGTGCCATCGGCAATCTGCCGGCGCACGGCCACCGCTTCTTCGCGCGTCAGGGACGAATTGAGTGCCGCCGCATTGACGCCGAGCTGCTTCAACGCCTCGACCTGATCGCGCATCAGCGCGATCAGCGGCGAAACGACGACGCCGAGGCCGGGACGGCAGAGTGCAGGGATCTGGAAGCAGAGCGACTTGCCGGCGCCGGTCGGAAACAGAACGACTGCATCGCCTCCGGCGGCCACATGCTCGACCACCTCCTGCTGCCGGCCGCGAAAGGCGGAGTAGCCATAGACGCGTTTGAGCACATCCAAAGGTGCCGGCGCGGCTCCGTCGAAGAGATGGCCGGCGACGCCCTTGGCGCATTGCGCCCTTTGCCCAATCTCCATCATATCTCCTTTACGGGAATCACCTGATCATCATCGCCCCAAGCGACCGCAATGCCATAGCCTTCCGGTCAACGGAATAGAGCAAGGCAAATCGCGGCGGCTGGACGGGCGGCTTCGGACCTGTTAGCTGAACTCGCCGCCGATGCGACCCTTCCGGTCACCGGCAATCTCGTGGATTGAAAAAACTGGAAAGTAACGATGTCTAGCATTCTGGCGGCAAGCGGCGGCGTCAAGCAGTTAATCTGCATCAACTGGGGGACCAAATACGGCGCGCCCTTCATCAACCGCCTCTATGCCATGGCGGCGCGCAACATCACCCCGCCCTTCACCTTCACCTGCTTCACCGACAATCGCGAGGGTCTGCACCCGGAAATTCTCTGCGAGGATCTGCCGCCGCTGGACATTGGAAAAATGCCCGAGAAGACGCCGGGCATCTGGAACAAATCTCGGCTATGGGGCGCCAAGCTGGGCAACCTCAGCGGACCGGTGCTGTTTCTGGACCTCGATATCGTCATCGTCGGGTCGCTCGACGCCTTCTTCGAGGTCGGAGAACCCGACGATGTGATCCTGGCGCGCAACCAGACGACGCCGTTCGAACGGCTCGGCCAGACCTCGCTGTTTCGCTTCCCGGTCGGCAAGCTGGTGCCGCTGCAGCAGAAGTTCCTGGCCGATCCGCAAGCCGTTGCCAATGAATACCGCTTCGAGCAGCGTTTCGTGACGCGCAACGCGCCGGGCGGCGTAAAACTTTTCCCAAGGCGCTGGGTGCTGCATTTCCGGCAGGACTGCCACTGGCCGCTCCCCCTAAACTACTTCTTCGCGCCGCGCCTGCCGACCGATGCACGCGTGGTGCTTTTCCCCCGCAGCCTGCTGCCGCAGCATGCGATCGACGGACAGTATGGCTATCGCGGCCGCGTGGACACGCCGCTCGGGCATATCCGGCGCCTGTTTTCCGGTGACCGGCGTGAAAAGAATCCAATCCGCTACCTGCGCCACTATATCCGCCCAGCTCCCTGGGTGGCCGAACATTGGCGCGAATAGTCGGCATACTGTTGAGACCGGACCGGATTTCGGCGTGGGCGCGCGACTTTTCGGCGGTCACCGGGCCGCCGGTCCCTTCACGCGGCCGGAGAGCACACCGAAGCCTTCGATGATCGCTTCCTGGTTTTCAAGCCGCGTCACTTCGAACTGTACTTCCTGAAGTGTGCGCAGGAGCTGAGGCACGGCCTCGAGGTCTCCCTCCTCGGTCGCATGCGCCAGTTCCCGCTCCAGCTCGCGCCGCTGCCAATGCAACGCCTTGGAGCGCTGGTGCAGCGCCAGCGCCTGCAGGTAACCCTCGCGCGCATCCTCGGGTGCCGCAGCAGCTGTCGCCGTCCACAGCCGGGCATAGCGGATCTGCTGGTCGATGGCCGCGATCAAGGGCGCAAAGCCTTCGGCTTCCAGCTGTTCCACCAGCCCTTCACGCGTCAGGCGCGGGCCGTTGGCGGCAGCCGCATTGAGCACCGCCGCCCAGCAGCGTTGCAGATCGCGGTGGTCGAACTCGATGGTCGAGATCTCGTCGTATTCGTCAAACAGCAGTTGCGGGTGGTTGACGATGGTGAGCGCCAGCACGCTTTCGCGCAACGAGGGCACCGCCTGCTGGCCGCTGACCAGCGACGAGCGCGCCAGCCGGTCCGAGATTGCCGTCGGACCCGAGGTGTTGGGCTGGCGTCCACCCTGCCCGCCGCGTTGGCCGCCGCCCTGGCGGCCGCCGCGCTCGAATTGCCGCCGCTCGCCGCCGCGACCGGGGCTTGAGGCCTGCAGGAAGGCGTGCAGCCGGTCGCGCATGTCCTGGCCATAGTGGCGCCGCACACTTTCGTCGGCAATGACGGCGGTGACCTGCTTCAGCCTCGCTTCAAGTTCGGCGCGTTTTTCCGGCGTATCGAACGAGCCGCCCTGGATTTCACGTTGCCAGACCATCTCGGCCAGCGACCTTGCATTGGCCAGCACCTGGTCGAAGGGCGCCCGCCCCTCTTGCCGCACCAGATCGTCCGGGTCCTTGCCGTCAGGCAGCATGGCAAAGCGCACCGAGCGGCCGGGTTTCAGATGCGGCAGCGCCAGATCGACGCCGCGGTTGGCAGCGCGGATGCCGGCGCCGTCGCCATCGAAGCAGAGCACCGGCTGCGACGTCATCTTCCAGAGCAGATCGAGCTGGTTTTCGGTGAGTGCTGTTCCAAGCGGCGCAACGGCATTCTCGACGCCCGCCTGGTGGAGCGCGATCACGTCCATATAGCCCTCGACCGCGATGATCGTCGCCGTAGCACTTTCGTTTTGCCCGGCATCACCGGGGCGGCTGCCCCCGGACATTGCACGGCGTGCCCGGGCAAAGTTGTAGAGCACGTTGCCCTTGTGGAAGAGCTCGGTCTCATTCGAATTGAGATACTTCGCCGGCGCATCCGGCGACATGGCGCGGCCGCCGAAGGCGATGACCTTTTCGCGCGACGACAGGATCGGAAACATGATGCGGTCACGGAAGCGGTCGTAGGAAACCGGCACTTCGGGACCATGCACCACCAGGCCGCAGGCCTCTATCTGCTCCTTGCCGATGCCCTTGCCGGCCAAAAATTCCTTCAGCGCATTGCGGCTGTCGGGCGCAAAGCCGAGGCGAAAGGTCTCGATGGTGCGGCCGGTCAGCCCGCGCTCGCGCAGATAGGCGCGCGCCTTGGCGCCATTGGCCGTCTGTAGCTGGTCCTCGAAAAACTGGGTCGCCAGCTCCATCACATCGAGCAGGCTGGTGCGTTCCTTTTCGCGCTTCTCGGCCTGCGGGTCGGGCTGCGGCATGGCAACACCGGCCATGTCGGCGATCTGCTGCACCGCCTCGGGGAAGCTCAGGCCTTCGAGATCGGTGAGGAAGCGGAAGTGGTCGCCGGTAACGCCACAGCCGAAGCAATGGTAGCGGCCCTTGCGGTCCTCGCAGTGGAAGCTCGGAGATTTCTCGCCGTGGAACGGGCAGCAGGCCCAGTAGTCGCCGCGCGAGACATTGGTCTTGCGCCGATCCCAGGTGACGCGTTTGGCGATCACGTCCGAAATCGGCACGCGGTCGCGTATCTCGTCAAGAAAGGACTGTGAAAAGCGCATGGGTACCTCTGGTCAATCCTCCATATAGGCGGCGAAACCGCCGGACGCCACAGCGCTGACCGGCCTTGCCCGCAATTCACAGGCTGTAAAAAGGCAATTGCAAACCCCGCTTGCTGTAGGTCATCGGATGATGCGCGTCTAGCGCGAACATGTTTCTACACCCAGGCCGTGCATCGACCCTGACTCCGACCAAGCACAACAGGATGAATTCGCCTCCCGACCTCGGATCCCGCATCATGGCCATCACCGTCGAAGCACTTGCATCCAGCGCCGGCTTCTTCAACGCCGTGCCCAGCGGCATGGGATGGGATGGCCCGCCGGGTCGCAGCAGCCTCTGGCTGTCGCAGGGTTTCATCCGGGAATATTGGGATTATCAGGCGGAGAAGTTCGCGCTGATCGATCAGGCCCATGAAAGGCTCACCGGCAATTTCAATGCCGCAACGGCGCCCGCCGCAGACGAGCGGGCGCAGTCGGTTACTTCAGCAGGTCCTTGACCAGGCCGGAGGCCTTGGCGAAGTCCATCTGGCCGGGATACCGTTCCTTGAGCGCGTTCATGCACTTGCCCATGTCGCGAAGCCCGTGCGCGCCGGTTTCCTGGATCACCGAAGCACAGAGTTCCTTGACCTTATCCTCTGGCAACTGAGCCGGCAGGAACTGGTTGATGATGACGATTTCCTGCCGCTCCTGCTCGGCAAGCTCCGGCCGGCCGCCCTGGTCGTAGATGCGCGCCGATTCCTCGCGCTGCTTGATCATCTTGGCGAGGATCTGCAGGATCTCGTCGTCGCCGACCGGATCCTTGCCCAGGCCACGGTTGGCAATATCACGATCCTTGATCGCAGCCTGGATCAGCCGCACGGTTGAGGTGCGCCGCGTGTCCTTGGCCTTCAGGGCTTCTTTCAGTACCTCAGCGAACTGGTCGCGCATGTCTTTCTCCATGTCGAAGCCGGCCCGCGGTGCTCTTGCCCGGAACCGGTTCGATGCGTCAATGTTGTCGTCGTCTTAAACCAGTGTGGCAGGTGCAATCAAACGGATTACACAACCGCTTGAATTAAAAGGAATTTTATTTCCAGACAATTCACAGCGGCTGGTTGACCGGGCTTTGCGCTTTGGCTATTTTCCCGCACCTGCACGACATTGGCATGTGAGCACTTTTCGCGGGGATTCCGCGCGTCCATGCCTGAGCACATAAAATGGCGATCAGCCGTCGGGCTTTCAAGCCCCGCCTCGCGCCGCAACGGGATAGGAACGATGACCGCGACACCCGCATGGACCACTGAAAAACCCACCGCTTTGCTCGTTCTTGCCGATGGCACCGTCATCGAAGGCAAGGGCATCGGCGCAACCGGCAAGGTGCAGGCGGAAGTCTGCTTCAACACGGCACTGACCGGCTACCAGGAAATCCTGACGGATCCTTCCTACCTCAGCCAGATCGTCACCTTCACCTTCCCGCACATCGGCAATATCGGCGCCAATGACGAGGACATCGAAGACCTGACGCCGGCAGCCCGCCACGGCGCGGTCGGCGTGATCTTCAAGGCCGATATCACCGAGCCGTCGAACTACCGGTCCGTCAAGCACCTCGATGCCTGGCTGAAAGCCCGCGGCATCATCGGCCTCTGCGGCATCGACACCCGGGCACTCACCGCCTGGATCCGCGAAAACGGCATGCCCAACGCCGTCATCGCCCACGATCCCTCAGGCGTCTTCGACATCGAGACGCTGAAGAAGGAAGCCAAGGCTTGGAGCGGGCTTGAAGGCCTCGATCTTGCCAAGGTCGCGACCTCCGGCCAGTCCTCGCAGTGGACCGAGAAGCCCTGGGTCTGGGACGAAGGCTATTCGACGCTCGGCGATGCCGAGGCCGACTACCACGTCGTCGCCCTCGACTACGGCGTCAAGCGCAACATCCTGCGCCTCTTCACCGGCCTCAACGCCCGCGTCACCGTGATGCCGGCAACGACGAGCGCCGAAGAGGTGCTTGCCCAGAAGCCGGACGGCATCTTCCTCTCCAACGGCCCGGGCGACCCGGCGGCAACCGGCGAATACGCCGTGCCTGTCATCCAGGACCTGCTGAAGAGCGATATCCCGGTGTTCGGTATCTGCCTCGGTCACCAGATGCTGGCGCTGGCGCTTGGCGGCAAGACCGAAAAAATGCACCAGGGCCACCATGGCGCCAACCATCCGGTCAAGGATCACACCACGGGCAAGGTCGAGATCGTCTCGATGAACCACGGCTTCGCGGTCGATTCGAAGTCGCTGCCGGAAGGTGTTGAAGAGACTCACATTTCGCTGTTCGACGGCACCAATTGCGGCCTGCGCGTCGCCGGCAAGCCGGTGTTCTCGGTGCAGCATCACCCGGAAGCCTCGCCGGGCCCGCAGGACAGCCACTACCTCTTCCGCCGGTTCATGAACCTCGTGCGCGAGAAAAAGGGCGAACCGGCGCTTGCCGAGCGCTGAGCGCGCGACCGAGACAGCATAGAGGCCCGCTCCAAGCGGGCCTTTTTCATTTGAACCCTAACTTTCTGCCATCCTTAAAACCAGTAGCGGCCGGCATAGACGCAGGTCATGACCGCGCCGGAGAGGATCACGAACAGCCGCACGACTTGGGCCGGCAGCACCCGCACCAGATGACCGCCGGCATAGCCGCCGATCAGCGCGCCCGACAACATCGTCAGCGTCTCAGGCCATTGCACCATGCCCTTCGCGATGAAGATGACGATCGCCGCGAGGCTGACACAGCTGCCGAGCAGGTTCTTCATCACCTTGACCTTGCGGATGTCGCCCGGCTCTTGCAGCGAAAGCACCGCCGTCAGGAGGATGCCGAGCCCCGCACCAAAGAAACCGCCATAGATCGAAGTGGCAAACAGCGCGGCCATTCCTTCGGTCCTTGATGCTTGTCCCTTCCCGCGATGCGTTACGGTCCACTGGCCGATGCGCGGCGCAAACGCAAAGAGCAGCGTGGCAAGGCCGATGAGCCCGGGAACCGGCAGCACGAAGAGGCGATCGGGAAGCGCAAGCAGAACCAGTGCGCCGATGACGCCGCCAACGACGCAGAGGGCGTGCAGGACCAGCATGCGCCGATCGAAGGTCGGCAGCTTCTCGCGATCGGCAATCGCCGCCAGCAGGTGCCCAGGTGCGATGGCAATGGCATTCGAGGCATTGGCAACAACAGGCGGAAGACCCGCGGCAAGCATCGCCGGGAAGGTGATCAGCGTTGCGCCCCCTGCTAGCGCATTGATGATGCCGCCGGCTATGCCGGCGAGAAACAGAAGAGGCGCGATCAGTCCGTCCATGCCATGCCTTTCGCAATGATGCGAAGAGATCTAGCCTGTGGCCGTGACCACGTCTGGAACGTTTGTGACCGCCCGCATGTTTTCGCCATAGGCGCGTGGTGTGGCGTCGAAGACGCGGCGGAAATGACGGCCGAGATGGCTCTGGTCGGCAAAACCATATTTTGCTGCGATGTCGGCCACCGACGTTTCCGATCGCAGATCGCGCCGGGCCGCGTTCAGGCGGTGCATCAGCCGATAGGCGTGCGGCGACATACCGATCAGCCGCGTGAACCGACGACTGAAACCTTCGCGGCTCAGACCATGACGAACGGCGATCTTGCCGACCGTCATGCTGCTTACACCGATATCGCCAAGCCAGAGATCGTCGCTCGCATGTCCCGGCAACCTGCCACCCGCTTGCAATCGTTCCCCAACGCCGCGGAGCAGCGCGAGCGGATCGGCCTCCCCTTCGGAAAGCCCGAGTTCACGAAGCGAGTATACTGTGGGGCCACAGCCTGCATCCGGCAGGGCAGCGTAGAGGTTGAGGCATTGCGCGCCCTCGGGCTCGGCAGCAAGGCTTCGGTGCGGCATACCGGCGGGAATGTGCAGGCACTGCCCCGCCTCGACCCGGAGTATCACGCTTCCCACCTGAAAGGCGCGACAGCCGGAATGCACCGTCGTCAGCTGGCTTTCGGGGTGGAAATGCATGCCAAGTGCCGGTGCAGGCCCGCCAGCCCAGAAGGCGTACTCGACTTCAGGCGACGCCCGGCCCAGCCAATAAGTCCATTGATGGTTCTCGTGCGGGATCATTCGACAACTCGGGCATCCGTTCGGGCGAAGGATAGGTTGGGGCCGCCCGACGCGCAACGGCAGTGATGCACGCCATCTGGCCAATCATTGCAGCTATGCGGCCGACCCTTGCGCGCCGGGCAGATGCTCGGCGATGAAGTCGACCACCGCGCGCACCGACGGCAGTTGCCCCCGCCGATGCGGCATCAGCAGGGTCGTGGTGACGCTGCCCGCTTCCCAATCGGGCAGGACACGAACGAGGCTGCCCTCCTCGATTTCCGCCCGGCAGAGTTTGCGCGGCAGCGCGGTGATGCCGAGGCCGGAAACGGCGGCCGCACGGAGCACATTGGATTCGTCCGCAAGGAAACGCGGCTCCGGACGGACCCGGACGACCACACCCGCATCATTGCGCATCGTCCATCCCTCGGCGGTCAACGACGCCAGAAGTCCGTCATGACGCGAAAGCTCGCTCGGTTCGCGCGGGGCCCCGCGGCTTTCGAGATAGGCCGGTGCCGCCACCAGCCAGATGGCGTCCGTTGCCACCCGCCGCTGCACAAGACCCGAATCGGGCAAGGGCGCGAAGTGATCGCGCACGGCGATGTCGAAGCCTTCCTGGACGACGTCGACGAAACGGTCGGTCGCGTGCACCATCACCCGCATCTTAGGGTATGCGAGCGCCAACGGCGGTAGAAGGCCTGCCAGCGTCATCTGCGCCGTCGGCACTGAGGCGGTGATCCTGACCGTGCCGCTCGGCTCAGCGAGCCGGCCCTTGACGATGGCTTCGGCCGCATCCGCCTCGATCAGCATCGCCGCGGCATGTCGATAGAAGTCCTCGCCGATCTCGGTCACGGTGAAGCGGCGCGACGTGCGGTTGATCAGCCTGACGCCGAGTGTCTTTTCCAGTTCGGCCACGCGCTTGCTCAGCGTCGATTTCGGCATGTTGAGCGCGCGCGCGGCCGGCGCGAACCCCTTGTGATCGACCACATGGGCAAAGACGATGAAGTCGTTGAGATTGCGCATGGCCATTTTCCGATGTCTACAAATGTGGACGATACATCCACATTTGCCCGTCTTCCGCAATATCGTCCATGAATTTATCTCTTCTCCATCGAACTCACATCGAAGGAAAAGATCATGGGTAGCTATCAGGACAAGAAAGCCGTCGTCATCGGCGGCACGCATGGCATGGGCCTGGCGACAGTCGAACGGCTCGTCAACGGCGGCGCGGAAGTACTCTTGACCGGCAACAATGCGGCCAACCTCGCCAAGATCCAGGAGCGCTTCGGGGCGCGTGTCCATGCGGTAAAATCCGACATCTCCGACCTCGGCGAGATCGCCGTGCTCGGGGCGACCGTCGGCCAAAAGCTGGGGTCGATCGATCTGTTGCACGTCAACGCCGGCACGTCGCTGCTCGAACCGTTCGACCAGGTGACGGAGGCCTCCTACGACCGACAGTTCACCATCAACACCAAGGGCGCCTTCTTCACCGTGCAGCGGCTGGCGCCGCTCATCCGCGACGGCGGCTCCATCGTCTTCACCTCTTCTGTCGCCGATGTCGGCGGTCATGCGGGCATGGCTGTCTATAGCGGCAGCAAGGCGGCACTGATCTCGTTTGCCTCCGTCTTTGCCGCCGAACTGTTGCCACGCGGCATCCGCGTCAACTCGGTCAGCCCCGGCTTCATCGACACGCCGACCAAGGGCGTTGCCGGCATCACCGATGCCGAGCGTGCAGAGTTCAAGGCGCTGGGGGACGCGATCACGCCCATGGGCCGCAACGGCACCGCCGACGAAGTGGCCCGCGCCGTGCTGTTCCTCGCCTTCGACGCGACGTTTACCACTGGCGCGAGGCTGACGGTCGATGGCGGTCTCGGCCAGCAATTGTCGCCGGCTGCCTGAAACAAGCCAGAACGGAGAATCGGATGTCCAATTGCATCACCATCATCGGCCTCGGCGCCATGGGCACGGCCCTCGCAAACGCCCTCATCGAAGCAGGCAACGTAACGACGGTCTGGAACCGCACCCAGGCGCGGGCTGACACACTTGTTGCCCGCGGCGCGCGCCGAGCCGAAACGGTGCAGGAAGCCATCGACGTCAGCGACGTGATCGTGCTGTGCCTCACCGATTATACCGCCGCCGAAGCCACGCTTGCCGACGCCGCTCCCTTGCTGGCCGGCAAGACCGTCGTCAACCTCACCGATGGTCGCCCGGACGAGGTCCGGGCGATCGCCGGCCGTCTTGGCGGATACGGTGCGCTCTATCTCGACGGCGGCAGCATGGCGACGCCGCCGATGATCGGCTCGTCGCACGCCTTCATTCTCTACAGCGGCAGCGCCGATGCGTTTGAGGGCGCAAAGGAGCAACTGGCTGCCTTTGGCCAGAGCCACTATCTCGGCGAAGATCCTGTTCTCGCCGCGGTCAACGACCTCGCATTGCTGTCGGCGATGTACGGCCTCTTCGGCGGCTATCTGCACGCAACGGCGCTTGCCGGCAGCGTTGGCGTCACGGCAATACAGTTCCTAGCCTTCGTCGAGCCCTGGCTGGCAGCGATGATGACGGCTCTGCCCGACCTTGCCGAGCGGATCGACAGCGGCGACCACGCCCGCGACGTGATGTCGAACCTTGCGATGCAATCGGTGGCGATCACCAATATCGTCGCCGCAAGCCGCAGCCAGGGCATCGATCCGGCGTTCATGGATCCGATCGAAAGACTGGCGCAAAAGCGCCTCGCCGGCGGCTTCGGTGCCGACGAGATCTCCGGCATCATCGAGGGAATGCGGGCAAAATAGGGTTCTGTCGTCCACGGGTGGCAGGCGCCGGCGAAAGCAGCGTCCGCCGCTCGCCTAAACATCGTCATAACCAACCGGCTCGAGCAAAACGGTCCGCGGTCGAAAGGTCGCGGGCCCTCGCTTGCTGTTGACCCGCCGCCGGGCTTCACGCATCCTCGCCGCAACTGGAGGTGACGATGATTACAGGTCCACAGTGCCGCGCCGCCCGGGCTCTGATCGAAATTTCGCGCGAGATGCTGGCGAGCTTTTCAGGCGTCGACGAAGACACGATCCTGAAGTTCGAGCGCAAGCTGGAAAAGCCCGCCGACGCGGTGATCGTGTCGCTGACGCATGCACTCGAAAATGCCGGCGCCATTTTTCTGCCGGAAGGCGAACGCGGCATCGGCGTCTGCCTGAAGTTTACCCGTTCCGAGGCACGTCGCCTCTCCATTCTCGAAAGCGAGGGCGGCGTCGTCGGCGATGACGAGGTTCCGGGGGCTTGAACGAAGGGCAGTTCGACTCTGATTTCAACGCCTTAGCCGCCGCGCTTGAATCAAATTGACCGCCCGTTGAATCCGTTTACGAACAAAAAAGCCCGCCGTTGCCGGCGGGCTTTTCATGAGATGGAATGCCTGAGCTTACTTGCAGGCGCCGCAAAAGCGCTGGATGCGGCGGCATGCTTCTTCCAGCTGCGCTTCCGACGTCGCGTAGGAGATGCGGAAGTTCGGGCCGAGGCCAAAGGCCGAGCCATGCACGACGGCAACGCCTTCGGCTTCGAGCAGCTCGGAGACGAAGTCTTCATCAGTCTCGATGACCTTGCCCGACGGTGCGGTCTTGCCGATCAGGCCGGCGCAGGACGGGTAGACGTAGAAGGCGCCTTCCGGCGTCGGGCACGCAATGCCCTTGGCCTGATTCAGCATCGACACCACGAGATCACGGCGACCTTCGAAGATCTTCTTGTTCTCGGGGATGAAGTCCTGTGTGCCGTTGAGCGCCTCGACGGCAGCCCACTGCGCGATCGAGGTTGCGCCCGAGGTCTGCTGGCCCTGGATCATGTCCATGGCCTTGATCAGCTGCAGCGGGCCGGCGGCGTAGCCGATGCGCCAGCCGGTCATGGCATAGGCCTTGGAGACGCCGTTCATGGTCAGCGTGCGGTCGTAGAGGCCGGGCTCGACTTCGACAGGGGTCGCGAACTTGAAGTCGCCATAGGTCAGGTGCTCGTACATGTCGTCGGTCAGCACCCAGACATGCGGGTGCTTCATCAGGACGTCGGTCAGCGCCTTGAGTTCTGCGTGGCTGTAGGCAGCGCCCGACGGGTTGGACGGCGAGTTGAAGATGAACCACTTGGTCTTCGGCGTGATCGCCTTGTCCAAGTCGGCAGGCTGGAGCTTGAAGTTGTTTTCCTGCGTCGCCGAAACAGTCACCGGCGTGCCGCCGCACAGCGCCACCATCTCCGGGTAGGAAACCCAGTAGGGCGCCGGGATGACGACTTCATCGCCCGCGTTCAGGGTCGCCATGAAGGCGTTGAAAAGAATCTGCTTTCCACCGGTGCCGACGATCGTCTGGGCGGCGGTGTAGTCGAGGTTGTTCTCGCGCTTGAACTTCTTGGCGATCGCTTCGCGCAGTTCCGGAATGCCGGATACCGGCGTGTACTTCGTCTCGCCGCGGTTGATCGCGTCGATCGCAGCCTTCTTGATATTATCAGGCGTGTCGAAATCCGGCTCCCCTGCACCAAGGCCGATCACGTCGCGTCCCTTCGCTTTCAGCTCGCGGGCTTTCTGCGAAACGGCGATGGTGGCGGAAGGCTTTACACGGGAAAGGGCATCGGCAAGGAAGGCCATGATGAAAGGTCCTGATCGTTTCGAGACGCGGTGAGCGCTACGGAACGAAAAAGTCAGGCTCCATAGCGGTTAGGTCTATGTCGAAAGACGCCCGGTCTTGCAAGCGCCAGAGCCTGAAAAACCGCCGGAATGCGGGCAAAATGCGTCACCATGACAAAGTTTCATGAGTGTGATCAGCAATCACGATCGACGCGCTCCGCCTGAGGTGATGGCAGCCCCGGCCAGAACGGTCCGCATACCGACAAGAAACCGGGGCTTCCATCCGATGAAGGCGCGGTCAGTCAGACACGTGCCACGGTCCCGATTTATTCAGAAAAAACAGCGGATTTCGACTTTTTTCGAAAAGCCATATTTTGGCCACAACAACTGTCGCGGAACGCCGCAATTCCGTCCCGCAACAGCCGATTTCCGGGCCTTTCCTTCCATGATCCGAACGCATGGCATGACGGGGGTATGCAATGTTTCTCGACGACGAAATCGCTGAATCACGGACACGGCAAAACGAAGCGCGCTGGGGCATGTATCTGGCGCTCGCAGCGCTCGCCGCCTGCATCGTGATGATCCTCGGCCTGATGACCCAGGCCTCGGCCCAGACAGCAAACGCCAGGCCCGAGCAGATGGCCGGCTATGTCAGGCCCAACGACATGGGCACCGGCGCCCTGCTCTTCCCCTCCAAGGAGCCCGGCTATTTCGTCGAGGCGCCGCGACTGGCGACCGACGTTCAGATCGACGTCAACGGCCCGATCATGCGCACCCGGGTGACGCAACGGTTCCAGAACCCGAGCAAGGGATGGGTCGAAGGCACCTATGTCTTCCCGCTTCCCGATGATTCCGCCGTCGACACGCTGAAGATGCAGATCGGCGACCGCTTCATCGAGGGTCAGATCAAGCCGCGCCAGGCGGCCAAGGAGATCTACGAGCAGGCAAAGGCCGAGGGCAAGAAGGCGGCGCTGCTCGAGCAGCAACGCCCCAACCTCTTCACCAATCAGGTCGCCAATATCGGCCCTGGCGAAACGGTGGTGGTGCAGATCGAATATCAAAGCGGTGTGCGCCAGTCGAACGACGCCTTCACCTTCCGCTTCCCGATGGTGGTCGCCCCTCGCTACAATCCGCAGCCGGTCGTCCAGACCGTCGATCTCGACAGCCGCTCCGGTTATGCCGTCAGCGATCCGGTCCCCGATCGCCAAAAGATCGAGCCGCCGGTGCTTGATCCGCGCGAGAACGCCAGGATCAACCCGGTGACGTTGACGATCAACCTGAAGGCGGGCTTCCCGATCGGCGAAGTGACATCGGCCTTTCACGAGATCGAAACGACCACCCTCGACCAGCTTACTCGCAAGATCACGTTGAAAGCAGGAAGCGTTCCGGCCGACAGGGATTTCGAACTCAGCTGGAAGGCTGTCGCAGGCAAGAGCCCCTATGCTGGCCTCTTCCGCGAGACCGTCGACGGCAAGACCTATCTCCTGTCTTTCGTCACCCCGCCGGTCACTGCGACCGCGACTGACAAACCACTCCGGCGCGAGGTGGTCTTCGTCATCGACAATTCC
Source organism: Ensifer sp. Root31 (assembly GCF_001424825.1). Classification (NCBI taxonomy): domain Bacteria; kingdom Pseudomonadati; phylum Pseudomonadota; class Alphaproteobacteria; order Hyphomicrobiales; family Rhizobiaceae; genus Ensifer; species Ensifer sp. Root31. Next base: position 16,843 of record NZ_LMCO01000024.1, read on the forward strand.
GGCTCGATGGCCGGCCCGTCGATGGAGCAGGCAAAGGAAAGCCTGGCGCTGGCGATCTCGCGGCTGAAGCCGGAAGACCGGTTCAACGTCATCCGCTTCGACGACACGATGACTGTGCATTTCCCTGGGCTCGTCGAGGCGACACCTGACAAGCGCGAGGACGCGATCTCCTTCGTGCGCGGCCTGACCGCCGACGGCGGCACCGAAATGCTGCCGGCGCTGGAAGCGGCCCTGCGCACGCAGGGACCGGTTGCCGCTGGCGCCCTTCGCCAGGTGGTCTTCCTCACCGATGGCGCCATCGGCAATGAAGGCCAGCTTTTCCAGGAAATCCAGAACAACCGCGGCGACGCGCGCGTCTTCACCGTCGGCATCGGGTCCGCGCCCAACAGCCATTTCATGACCAAGGCGGCTGAGTACGGCCGCGGCACCTTCACGCTGATCGGTTCCGAGAGCCAGGTGGCCGCCCGTATGGGCGAGCTTTTCACCAAGCTCGAGAGCCCTGTTATGACCGACATCTCCGCCACTTTCGAGGGTGCGGCCACGGGCGACATCACCCCGAACCCGATGCCCGATCTCTATCGCGGCGAGCCGGTCGTGCTGACGGCCGAACTCGACGGCGCCGCGCCGGAAGGCAAGCTTCGCATCGTCGGCAAGGCCGGCGACCAGCCCTGGCGCGTCGAGATGGACATCGCCAAGGCGGCAACCGGCGAAGGCGTCGCCAAGCTCTGGGCCCGCCGTAAGATCGACGATCTCGAGGCAAGCGCGGCGACGATCGCCGACCCGGCAACGCTCGACAGGCAGATCGAAACCGTCGCGCTCGCCCATCACCTGGTCTCGCGCGTCACCAGCCTTGTCGCCGTCGATGCGACACCGTCGCGGCCCGCCGGCGAAAACCTGACGGAAACCGCTGTGCCGCTCAACCTGCCGGCCGGCTGGGACTTCGGCAAGGTTTTCGGCGAGAAGTCCGATGCGACAGAAAAGGTCGACGAGCGCGAGGCTTCGGCCGAAAGCCAGACGAAGCTCGCAATGCTGACCGCCGACCGCATGCTGGCGGCACCGACGGCGCGCGCCGCCGGCCTGATTGCCGAAGCCAACAAACAGGTGAACCTGCCGCAGACGGCAACCGAAGCAGACAAGCAGATCCTCATCGGGCTGATGCTGCTCGCCTTTGCCCTTGCTGCCGGCAGCACCTTCGTCTTCTGGCGTGGGCAGATCGCCGCCCTCGTCACATCAGGGGTTCGACGCCATGGCCGCTGACGACGACCTGCCCGGGCCACGCCCGGGCTTCCTCGCCCGTCTTTCGGCGATCGAGACGATCGTGGTCGCGCTCATTGCCCTGTTCGCCCTTGCCGGCCTGATGCTGGTCGGCAAGGGATTTTACATGAAGGCCAAGGCCGAGGTCTCTCAAGTCCTCTTGAAAAAGAGCTTCGAGGCGCAATTGCACGGCGAGGCCAATGGCAGGCCCTGGCCCTGGGCCGACTTCGAAACGACAGCGGAAATCATGGCGCCGCGCATCAACCGCTCGGCGATCGTGCTCAAGGGCGCAAGCGGCCAGGCGCTTGCCTTCGGACCTGCCTGGCTCACAAACACCCCCCTTCCCGGCGACGAAGGCACCTCGGTCATCGCCGCCCACCGCGACACGCATTTCCGCTGGCTGAAGGATGTGTCCGCGGGCGACCTGCTGGTGCTGACCCGCAAGGACGGGCGGCGCTTTCTCTTCCGCGCCGGCGAAGGCCGGGTCGCGCGCTGGGACGAGAGCGGCATCAACGCCTCGGCCAGTGGCCACAAGCTGGCGCTTGCCACCTGCTTCCCTTTCGATGCGATCGAGCCGGGACCGATGCGCTACATCGTGACCGCCGAACTGGTCGGCGAGCAGCATCCGGTGCCGCTGACGACAGGCTCGGTTTCGAAATAAAGCCATTTTGATCCGATTTGACTTGAACGAACCGGGTGACCACTCCAGCTTGGCGTGTGGCGGCATGAACTGATCGGAGATATCGAATGTGGCAGGCGCAGGCATCAAGGCTGGAAACGACCCGGATGGCGGGAACAATTCGCGCGCTGCCGCTCCTCGCCGGCCTTGTTTCGTTTGCCGCCCCGTTTGCTGCCGCAGCACAGGAAACGCGTGAGTTTCCCTCCCAGCATGGCGACGTTCTCGTCGAAACGCTGGCGAGCGGGCTCGAACATCCCTGGTCCGTCGAGGTGCTGCCGGACGGCAGTTACATCGTCAGCGAGCGCGCCGGTCGGCTGCGCATCATCCGCGACGGCAAGGCCTCGGCGCCGCTTTCCGGCGTGCCTGAGGTGGCCGAGCAGGGCCAGGGTGGCCTGCTCGACATCGCCCTTGCCCCCGATTTTGCCACCAGCCGCACGCTCTACCTGACGCTCGCGGCCAGTGGAGACGGCGGTTTCGGAACGGTCCTGGTGCGGGCGGCATTGTCGGCGGATAATTCGGACCTGACCGACGTCAAGGAACTGTTCCGGATGAACAAGCTGACCCGCAACGGCCAGCATTTCGGCTCGCGCATCGCATTCGCGCCTGATGGCAGCCTGTTCTTCGGCATCGGCGACCGCGGCGAGCGCGAGCGCGCCCAGGATCTGCACGATCATGCCGGCGCCATCCTGCACATCAACGCCGACGGCAGCATTCCCGCCGACAACCCCTATCGCGGGGGCACCGAGGGCCTGCCGGAAATCTGGTCCAAGGGGCATCGCAATCCGCAGGGCATCGCCATTGATCCGAAGGACGGCACGCTTCTGACGGCAGAGCACGGCGCGCGCGGCGGCGACGAGGTCAACAACCCGCAATCCGGCCATAACTACGGCTGGCCGGTGATCACCTACGGCAAGGACTATTCCGGCGCCGAGATTGGCGAAGGCACGGCCAAGGACGGCTTCGACCAGCCGATCTACTACTGGGATCCCTCGATTGCGCCAGGCGCGCTCGCGGTCTATCGCGGCAAGATGTTTCCGGAGTGGGATGGCAACCTGCTGGTGGCGGCGCTGAAGTATCAGCTCCTCGCCCGGCTGGAGCGGGACGACACCGGCGCTGTGACCTCCGAGGAACGGCTGTTCGACGGCGAGTTCGGCCGTATCCGCGACATCGTGGTGGCGCCGGACGGCGCACTGCTGATGGTGACGGACGAAGAGGATGGCGCCTTGCTCAGGGTCTCCAAGGCACCGACGCAGTAATACCAACCGGCGCTCGTATAAATCCAAATTCGGGATCAGAGATCGGCGCGAACGTCCTTGCGGAACATAAACTTCAATCCGGACCAGACCGCATCGACGGCGCAGACCTTGGTGTCGACGAGCCCGAGCGGCAGAAAGATCTCGCGCAAGACGTCCTCCGTCAGCGTCGTCGGAACCTTCGATGCGCGCTTCGGCCACGAGATCCACATCATGCCGTCGGCCTTGAGGCTCGCCGCAAGCGGTAGTGCCAGCGCTTCAAGCTTTGCCCTCTCCACGGCGAAGACGTGGATGTAGTCGTGCCGACGTGACGCCGGGCCGTCGACGGCGGTTTCGCACCTGGAGAACCCTGGAAAGCCGGCAATATCGGTCAGATCGTCAGGGACGCCAAGCAACAGCGCTGACTGCCCGCCCCTCATGCCCAGCTTGCGGACAAGCGGCGTTCCCGAATAACCGCTCTCGCCCATCTCCACCGTCCCCATCTCCACCATGCAACCGTCGCCGGCACGCCGCGCAGATCAGCCGGCCGCCGACGATGAGCCTTGCCCGGAAAAATCGCAACTGATAGACGGCGAAGCATCTGAGGAGAGCAATGATGACCCGCGTCCAGGCCAATCTATTCCTGCTGTTTTCCGGCGCCATCTGGGGTGCCGGCTTCGTCGCGCAGTCGACGGCGATGCAGGCGATCGGACCGCTCTGGTTCATCACGCTTCGTTTTGCCATCGCAACCCTGGTCGCGCTGCCGCTCGCCGTCGTTGAAACCAGGCGGGCGCCGCAGCCGTTGACCGGCAGGACCCTTCGCAACTTCGTGTTTGTCGGGCTCGCGCTTTTTGCAGGCGCCGTTACGCAGCAATACGGGTTGCTCACCACCAGCGTCACCAACTCCGGCTTTCTAACCGGGCTTTACGTCGTCTTCGTCCCGGTGCTGACCATCATCTTCCTCCGCCGCAGGCCGCACTGGATCATCTGGCCCGGCGCGCTGATGGCCCTGCTCGGTATCTTCCTTTTGAGTGGTGGCGCTCTGTCGAGCCTGACCGGTGGTGATTATCTGACTGTTGTCTGCGCCCTGTTCTGGGCACTGCAGCTGATGCTTGTCGGCATCTTCGCACCGAGCAGCGGCCGGCCGATGCTGCTGTCGATGACGCAGTTTGCCGTTTGCGCCGTACTCGGCTGCGTCGTCGCTTTGGCGATCGAGCCCCTGAGCATGGAGGCGGTTAAGGGCGCGCTGCCGGAAATCCTCTATGCGGGCATCTTCTCCAGTGGTGTCGCCTTCATCTGCCAGGTCGTCGGCCAGCGCTACACCACGGCACCGCAGGCAGCGATCTTCCTGTCGAGCGAGGCGCTGTTTGCAGCCCTCTTCGGGGTGCTGCTGCTCGGGGAGATCATCACGCCCATCGGCTATGTCGGTTGCGCCATCATCTTTGCCGCCATGCTGGTCGTCGAGATCGTGCCCGAGATCACGAAAGGTGGCCGGAAGGAAGCCGCAGCCTGAGACGAGATAGGCATGCGCGGGGACCTGCAGAACTATAACCCTTGATTTTGGCGGGTACTGAACTGCTGCGTTACTTGTTATTGCCCCGCCCCGCAAAGCTGTTGCTTCACTTTAAAGCGCCGCGATGCAACCTGCCGATTCCCGGTTATTACTTGCAGGATTTCTGCAAAGCGAACCGCCACGGTGCCCGACAGCATCACTTTGGCAAGAAGCTTCAACCATATCAGTCGCTTGACAAATGAATGGACCTGTTTGGCAGCCATCGCGGCGTCGCCGATTGCGGCGAAAAACGGCGCAAAGCACTCAACTTCTCGGCACATTCGTTCAAAAAGCTGTGATTTCAACAGCTTGCGATGCACCTTCAATATCACCTGAAAAATCGGCGACTGACCGAATTTTGAGCAATGGCAAGACGCAATACCACTTCTAAAAAGTTTTGCTTGCCAATTCAAAATAAACCCATCAATCTTACTCTGTTCGGGCAATCTACGAGCATGGGAAGATCTTGAAATAAAAGCGGGCCGGAGACGCAAAAACTCCGGGTGGCCAGACTGGGGGGGACGCGAGTTTGCAACCTTTCCGATGGCTGGCTGCGGTAACAGGAACCTTTCCTCAAATATCGAGAACTGCCTGCCCAACGCCCAATCGGGCAAACTGCAATGCTACCCGTCCGTCAAACGGGTGGAGAGAAAAGGACCTGACGCATGGCCGAAACTGGCACTGTTAAATTCTTCAACACCGACAAGGGCTTTGGTTTCATCAAGCCTGACAACGGTGGTGCAGATATCTTCGTACACATCTCCGCTGTCCAGGCTTCCGGCCTGAACGGCCTGTCGGAAAATCAGAAGGTAAGCTTCGACACCGAACCGGATCGCCGCGGCAAAGGCCCGAAGGCGGTCAACCTGCAGATCTCCGGCTAACACCGGTTCTGCTGAAAGATTCAAGTTGAAGCCCGGCAGCGATGCCGGGTTTTTTTGTTCAGGCCCCGTTCAGTTTGGCGTGGTTAACACTCTTTCATCATGAAGGCCGGAAACGCTCCGGACCATGCACAGGATTGAAGCCATGAACAAGTTCATCAAAGCGACGGTTCTCTCGGTCATCGCCGCCGCCTCGGTTCTCCCGACCCTCAGCACGGCTGAGGCTGGTGATTGGAACCGCCGCAGGCACTATGACAACGGTGACGCCGTTGCACTCGGCGCTCTTGGCCTGGCGACCGGCGTGATCATCGGCGGCGCGATTGCTTCGCAGCCGCGTTACAGCGAGCGCGTCTATGTCGACCCGGAGCCCGATTATTACGAGCCGCGCCCGGTCTATCGTCCGCGCCCTGTCTATCGCGCGCGTCCGGTTGTCGTCGACAACTATGGCGGCGGCTACGGCGGCGGCGGCTACGGTTCGCTCGAGCCCTGGACCCCGTCCTGGTATCGTTATTGCTCGCAGCGCTACCGCTCGTTCAACCCGGACAACGGTACGTTCCGCGGCTACGACGGCCGCAGCTACTTCTGCGACGCAGGCTGATTGAAAAGCCGCGATGCGATAAACAAAAAGCGCATGCCTTTTCCCGGGGCATGCGCTTTTTCATTACGGCCTATATTCCCGAACCGGGGCCCGCGTCTTTTCGGGGTCAGAGACCACGCAGATAGGGGTTGGTGCGCCGCTCTTCACCAATCTGTCCACCGGGGCCATGGCCGCAAATGAAGCCGACCTGATCGCCGAGCGGCAGGATCTTGTCGCGGATGGAATCGAGCAATTGCTGATGATTGCCGCCGGGAAGATCGGTGCGACCGATCGAGCCGTGGAACAGCACGTCGCCGACATGGGCAAAATTCTGCACCCGGTTGAAATAGACCACGTGGCCAGGCGCATGGCCGGGGCAATGCAGCACTTCAAACACATGATTGCCGAAGGAGACGGTATCGCCGTCCTCCAGCCATTGGTCGGGTACGACGTTCTCGACCTTCATCGCCAGGCCGAATTTCTCGGCCTGCTCTTCCAGCCGCGACAACAGCGGCAGATCGTCCTTGTGCGGGCCGATGATCGAAAGCCCGAGCGCTTCCTTCAGTTCCTTGGCACCGCCGGCATGGTCGATGTGGCCGTGCGTCAGCCAGATCGCCTTCAGCGTGATGCCGTTCTCCTGGATCGTCTGGAGGATCACATCGACGTCGCCGCCGGGATCGACGATCACGCCTTCCTTGGTTTCAGCATCGAAGAGAACCGTGCAGTTCTGCTGGAAATGAGTAACCGGGATGATGCCCGCCTGTAGCATGCCGTCTGCGCCTCACTTAGATGTCGTTGGCACACCTATAGCGCCAAACGGCATCAGACACAGCGCGAATTAAAGCATGTCGCACAAAAGTGTTCAGCAGTTTTGCGATGACGACATGCGCAAAAACAAGAGCTTAAAGCGCAGCAAGCGAATCCTTGAGCGCCGCGCGTCATATTAGATGCGCAAAGGTCGCGGTAGCACTTAAATGACTGCATGCTGCCTTAAATCGAATACGATCTAAGGAAACATGCAGTGGAGATCGCGACGCGCTTTAACGCAGGCTGGCAATTTCCGCTGATGGAGACTGAGGTGCGGGGAGCTGCACGGTGGTAAGCAGCAAGGCCGAGACAAGCAGTTCGGCCGCAACGACGATTGCCACCACCGGGCGCAAGCCGTTGATGGCAGGATTTACCGGATTAACAGCTGAATTCGACATTGAACCTCCCTCTCCTGCCCGTGCTCACCTTCTTTGCGCGGGCATATCGCTGATCGTTCCCTCGGGCGCCTGCCCGACATCGACAGGAAAAATACTTTGATCGCGAAACGGTTCCCTCGGCGTAACGCCGGGTTGAACTGCGACAGGGTTAGTATGTCGCATCTTCACATTTCGTGACGTTACCGCGGGAACATCCCCACCATCGCTGCGTTTGCTCATCAGGGATAACGAAGGAGCATGATGATGAAGAACCTTACCAGCACCCTGTTGCGAACTGCCGCGGCTGCGGGTTTCGTACTCGTAGCTGGCACCTCGGCAGCCTTCGCAGCCATGACCGCCACAACCGTCACTGACCTCAATGTCCGCGCTGGCCCGGGCCCGCAATATCCCACCGTTGGCCTGGCAACACGCGGCAGCACCGCAGTCCTTGATGGCTGCATCGAAGGCAGCAAGTGGTGCCGTGTCGACGTCAACGGCCTTCGTGGCTGGGTCTATGCCCAATATCTGACCACCGATCTCGGCGGCGCTGCTGTCGTCGTTCAGGATCGACGCGCCGACCTGGCGGTTCCCGTCGTGACCTATGAGGCGCAGGCCGGCGATCCGCCAATGCCTGCACCCGGTGACGAGTTGCTCGGCCCTGTCGAAGAGGTCGATCCGATCGCGCCGCCGGATACGGTGCGCACCTATATCACCACCAACCCGGGCGAAACCGTCTATCTCGACGGCGAAGTCGTGGTCGGCGCCGAGCTGCCGCAGACAGTCGAAGTGCGCCGCGTGCCGGACTATAGCTACGACTATGTCAGCATCAACGGCCAGCCGGTTCTGGTCGAGCCGACAACACGCCGCATCGTCTACGTCTATCGCTAAACGAAACACGCCTCCACGTGGGCGAATACACAACCAACTCCAGCGGCTTGGCCGCTGGAGTTTTCGTTTGCACTGCAGCGAATCACCAGTCTTTTTTAGCCACGGGCGGCTGAAACGATCCTCGAACACTGCAGTAATTCTGTCATTTTTCGGCTTTCGAAGCTCGAAAAGCGCGGTTTCCGGCATGAAACAGCAACATTTTAGCGAGTAACGCCTTCACAGAAGGCAGCCGTGACTTCCCCAAATTGACAAGAGTCTAAATTCGGCCTCAACCTGTCCTTGCCGGATCATCGGCATTTGGCGGCTCGTCTTCGACGGGCCTGGATACGGAGGGATCAATGGAAGCATTAATGCCAATCATTACCCAATTGATCGCGGGGGCGGCCGGCGGCAACGCGGCCAGCGCAGTGTTGAAGCAAGGGGCATTCAGTGTCGTCGCACGCACGATCGTCGGCGCTATCGGCGGCCTCGGCGGGGGGTTCCTGATCCAGATGCTCGGTGGCGAAGCGGCCGCAACTGGTCTTGCGATGCAGGCACTCGGCGGCCTCGTCGGCGGCGGTGTGTTGAGCGGCATCGTCGGGCAATTCCTCGGAAAACAAGCCTGACGCCTTCCGAACGATATCCGTAGCAAGACAAAAGGCGGCCCTGGGCCGCCTTTTCTGCATTCAGGGATAATCCGGTTACTCGGCTGCCGCTGCAACCGGATAGACTTCCTTCATGTAGTCGTTCATCAGCGTTTCGCAGATGGTTGCCGGCGTGAAGCGATGGGGGCCGATCTCGGAAACAGGCGTGACCTCGGCGGCAGAGCCGGTCAGGAAGCACTCGCTGAAACCGGACAGTTCTTCCGGCATGATCGCCCGTTCGACCACTTGGTAGCCGCGGCGCTTCGCCAGCTCGATCACCGTGCGGCGGGTGATGCCGTCGAGGAAGCAATCCGGCACCGGCGTATGGATGACGCCATCCCTAACGAAGAAGATGTTGGCGCCGGTCGCTTCAGCCACCTGGCCGCGGTAGTCGAGCATCATCGCGTCGGCATAGCCCTTGGCTTCCGCCGCATGCTTGGAGATCGTACAGATCATGTAGAGGCCGGCAGCTTTCGATTTCGACGGCGCCGTCTTCGGATCCGGGCGGCGCCATTCGGCGATATCGAGACGAATGCCCTTCAGCTTTTCGGCCGGGTTGAAATAGCTGCCCCACTGCCAGATGGCGATCGCCACGTTGATGCGGTTGCTCTGGGCCGAAACGCCCATCATCTCGCTGCCGCGCCAGGCGATCGGCCGGACATAGGCTTCGGAGAAGCCCTGACGTTTCAGAAGTTCGACGCTCGCCGCGTCCAGTTCTTCGACGGAATAGGGAATCTTGAAGCCGAGGATTTCGGCGGAGTTGTGAAGGCGCTGGTTGTGTTCGGTCAGCTTGAAAATGCGGCCGCCATAGGCGCGCTCACCCTCGAATACGGCACTTGCATAGTGCAGGCCGTGGGTCAGCACGTGGATCTTGGCGTCCTTCCACGCGACGAACTCGCCGTTGAACCAGATTTCGCCGTCCAACTGATCAAAAGGAACCGCTGCCATGATGTCGTCCTCTGGCGCTTGTGCGCCATTCTTGCTGTTGATTATCTTCCCGCTTTCAGTTTATCGGCAAACTGATTGTGGGAAAATTCAATTTCGAGATTTTGGATTTGCGATCAGTGCGGCGCGGCATATCCTCCTGAGGTATTACCGCCGCCAAATGTCTCGCTTACCGAGCATGGACGCTACCAACGCGGTAAAAATATGTCAATAAAGCTGACATATTTTTCCGATTGTTTCGTAAGTTGCAACTTGGCTGAAAGGAAATGACCGCGTGGCCGGCCAATCCAAAGAAAACACCCGATATGTGGGCGACACGGTCGCGCACGACGATGATACGATCGACTTCGAAATCATCGAGCTGCTTTTCTTCGCCTATCGCGACTTCACCTCCGATCCGGATGCGATCCTGGAAAAGAGCGGCTTCGGCCGCGCCCATCACCGCGTCGTGCACTTTGTCGACCGCGAGCCGGGCATGACCGTGGCAGACCTGCTCGATACGCTGAAGATCACCAAGCAGAGCCTGGCCCGCGTGCTCAAGCAGCTGATCGATTCCGGCTATATCCGGCAGGTCACGGGGCCAGAGGACCGGCGCCAGCGCATGCTCTATACCACCGAGGAAGGCCAGGCGCTTGCCCGTGCGCTTGCCGAGCCACAGTCCCGCCGCATAGCCGATGCATTGGCAAAGACGGGTCCCGGCGCGCGCGAAACCGTCAAGCGCTTCCTTGCCTGCATGAAGAACGGCGCCGGGGACTGAAATGTCGAAAGCCCGCTATCGGCGGGCGACGGGGGAAAGCTAGGCATGACAACAAAAGCGACAGTCTCCGACGATGCAGCCCATCTACTGATCGTCGACGATGACAGGCGTATCCGCGATCTGCTCAACCGCTATCTGGTCGAACAGGGTTTTCGCGTCACGACCGCCGCCGACGCCGATGAAGCGCGACGCAAGCTGGTCGGTCTCGATTTCGACCTGTTGATCGTCGACGTGATGATGCCCGGCGAAAGCGGCATTTCCCTGACGCAGAGCCTGCGCCAGATCAAGACCGTGCCGATCCTGATGCTGACGGCGCTGGCGGAATCGAATTCTCGCATCGAGGGCCTCGAAGCCGGCGCCGACGATTATCTCTCCAAGCCGTTCGAGCCGCGCGAACTGGTGCTGCGCATCAGCAATATCCTGCGGCGCAACCAGCCGGCCCAGGCGCCCAAGATCGATCAGGTGATCTTCGGTCCCTACACCTTCTCCGTGGTACGCAAGGAGCTTCGACGCGGCGCCGATCACATCCGCCTTACCGACCGCGAGCAGGAAATCATGACGCTGTTCTCCCAACGCGCCGGCGAGACGATCCCGCGCCACGAGCTGATCGGCGACGATGCCGAGGTCGGCGAGCGCACCATCGATGTCCAGATCAATCGCCTGAGGCGCAAGATCGAGGACGATCCCTCCAATCCCGTTTGGCTACAGACGGTCCGCGGCATCGGCTATAGATTGAGCGTGGACTAAAGCATGTCGCGCAAAAGTGCGCAGCGGTTTTGCGCGACATGCGCAGAAACAAGAAATTAAAGCGCAAGAAGCGAATCCCGGAGATCGCGACGCGCTTTAGAGTGGCGACCCCGATGAGGGCAGCGGAAACCGATGGCAAGCTTTGACAGTATGCGGCGCGAGGCGGCAAACCCGAGCGACAATCCGTGGAAGCGCGTCACCCGCTGGCTGCGCCGGCGGTTGCCGATGGGCCTCTATGCCCGCTCGCTGCTCATCGTCATCATCCCGATGGTGCTGCTGCAATCGGTGGTCGCCTTCATCTTCATGGAGCGGCACTGGCAACTGGTGACACAGCGCCTCTCGGCAGCCGTGACCGGAGATATCGCGGCAATCGTCGATCTGATCGCCACTTTCCCCGCCGATCGCGACATTTCGGAAATCGTCCGCATCGCCCGCGACCAGCTCAATCTCAGCATTTCCGTCGAACCGGGCGGCGAACTGCCGCCGCCGCGGCCCAAGCCCTTCTTCGAGATCCTCGATCAAATCTTGAGCGAGGAGATCTCCGACCAGGTCCGCCGCCCCTTCTGGATCGACACGGTCGGCAATTCCAACCTTGTCGAAATCCGCATCAAGCTCGACGACGGCCGCATGCTCCGGGTCTATGCCCGCCGCAACCGGGCCTACGCCTCCAACACCCATATCTTCATCGTCTGGATGGTTGCCGCCTCGCTGGTGTTGCTGTCGATCGCCATCCTGTTCCTGCGCGGGCAGATCCGGCCGATCCTGGCGCTGACCAAGGCAGCGGAAAGTTTCGGCAAGGGCCAGAAGATCGACGACTTCGCACCGCGTGGCGCTGATGAAATTCGCCGCGCCGGCCTTGCCTTCATCCAGATGCGCGAGCGCATCGAGCGCCAGATCGAGCAGCGCACGGCCATGCTCACCGGCGTCAGTCATGACCTTCGAACCATCCTGACCCGCTTCCGGCTGCAGCTGGCGCTCGCCGGCAACAACCCCGACCTCGAAAGCCTCAATCAGGATGTCGACGACATGCAGAACATGCTCGAAGGTTACCTCGCCTTTGCCCGTGGGGAGGCTGAGGAAGACGTCGGGCAATTGAAGCTCAGCGACCTGATGACGCGTCTTGCCGCCGAAGCAGAACTGCACGGCAAGACGCTGACGACCTCCGTCGAGGGGGAGGACCAGGTCCGTGTTCGCCCGAACGCCTTCACCCGCCTTATCGCCAACCTGGCATCCAACGCCTATCGCTACGCCAACCGGGTCAATATCGAGGCACGCCACAGCGCCAAATGGGTGACGATCACGGTCGACGACGACGGGCCCGGCATTCCCGAGCGCTCGCGCGAGGACGTGTTCAAGCCGTTCTTCCGCCTCGACGAGGCGCGCAATCTCGACAGTTCGGGAACCGGCCTCGGCCTCGCGATCGCCCGCGACATCGCCCGCAGCCACGGCGGCAACGTCACGCTTGGCGACAGCCCGCTTGGCGGCCTGCGGGCAACCGTGCGTTTGCCGGCGTGAGCGGGGCGATCTGGTCAGCGCTGCAAATATGGAGGCTCCGGACTTGTCCGACACGCTAGACTGGGACGATTGGGAACAGCGGCTGGCGCTGCACTGGGCGGATTTCGGCCATATGGACGCGGACGCGTTTATCGCACGGCTCGATGTGCTGGCCGCCGAACTTCCGGACGGCGATCCGATCGGCCTCTTCGAGCGTGCATCAGCCCAGGATTCCCTCGGCAACGAAGCAAATGCAGCACCTCTGTATCGGCAGGCGCTTGCCGGTGGCCTCTCCGGCATTCGCCGCCGCCGCGCCACCATCCAGCTTGCAAGCACGCTGCGCAATCTCGGGCAGATCGAAGAGAGCATTGCCTTGCTGGAGGCCGAACGGACAATGCCATCCGACGAACTCGACGATGCGGTCTTAGGCTTTCTGGCGCTCTCGCTCGTCGATGCCGGACGAGCGCAGGAGGCGGCGGGCCTGGCGCTCGGCCGTCTGGCGCGCCATCTGCCCCGCTACAATCGCTCGCTCAAGCGCTACGCCGACGCGTTGCTGTCGGACGCGTGAGCATCCCCAAGCAAGTCGTTTTCCCCGAAAGCGCTGCCCACCTTCGGCCGGTTTATTCTTGAGCGTTTCCGATTTAGACGGAACCGCACAAACGCTCTATCTCTTTGTTTTTACGCATTTCTTGACGGAAAACCGCTTCGCACTTTTCCTGGAATGCTCTAGCGCGAATATATGGAAATCAGGCCGCGCCGCTCGTTGAAGCGGTGCCAGGCATCGATGCGACGCGGATGGCGCGCGCGCATGGCGTCGAGCGGTGCAAGCAACCGGCCCTCACGACCAAGCGACGCATCGAGGATCTCGATGATCCGGCGGTTCGGCCAGGGCTTTCTGGTGATCATCAAAAGCGCCCGAAAAGCCTCGTCCTCGCGGCCGGCGCCGAGCTGGTGGGCGATCAAACCATAGGCAAAAGCGGTCGAACGGCTGACGCCGGCATGGCAATGCACCAGAATGCGGCTCGACCTGTCGTCGGCAGCCGGCCGCATCGCTTCGAACACTTCAAGGACCAGATCCGGGAAATGCTGCGTCGCACCGGCGTTTTCCTGATCGCGCATGCGCACGACGCGGTGGCTCGCCTCGGCGATAACAGGCACGTCGGTATCGGGCAATTCCGGATCGAGCAGCGAGAGAACATGGCTGGCGCGCCAGTCGCGCGCAGCATCAGCCGCGCGCCAAAGGCAGGAGACCTTGACGCGCTCGGGTATCAGATCAACATGGATTGTCATCGGATCACATCAGTTTGCGGCCGTTGGGAATCGCCTTGTCGATGGCGGCCAGCACGATTGCGCCAGCCTCGTCTTCAAAGCCCAGCGTAAGAACCTCGGAACGGACAGGACCGATCTGGCGTGGCGGAAAATTGACCACTGCCATGATCTGCCGGCCGATGAGATCCTCAGGCTGGTAGTGCACCGTGATCTGCGCCGATGACTTTTTTATGCCGATTTCAGGGCCGAAATCGATCTGCAGCTTGTAGGCCGGCTTGCGCGCCTCGGGGAAAACCTCGGCTTCGATGATGGTGCCGACACGAATATCGACGCGTTCGAAATCTGCGAAAGTAATCGTTTCCGACATGACAATGCTCTTGAATTAACCGGCCAGTTCCTCGGCGCGCTGGCGGGCAGCGGCAATGGCCTTGTCGAAAAGTGGCTGCATCCCGTCATCGGCCATCAGCACCGCGAGTGCTGCGGCGGTCGTGCCACCCGGCGAGGTTACGTTCTGGCGCAGCCGCGAAGCGTCGTCGGGGGACTGATAAAGGAGTTCACCAGCCCCCGCGACGGTTTCCCGCGCGAGCCGCATGGCGAGGTCCGCCTTGAGACCGGCCTTGCGCCCGGCCTCCGCCATGCACTCGACGAGGTAGAAGACATAGGCCGGACCGCTTCCGGAAACGGCGGTGACGGCATCGATATCGGCTTCAGTCTCGACCCATTCGACCGGGCCGCTGACCTTCAGGAGATCATGTACCTGGCCGCGCTGCGCGTCGCTGACGCGGGCATTGGCAAAGGCGCCGGTAACACCGCGCCCGATCATCGCCGGCGTGTTGGGCATGGCGCGCACGGTGGCGGTAGCACCCAGATGGCTTTCGATGAAGGCAAGCGTCTTGCCGGCAGCGACTGAAACTATCACCGTGCTTGCACCGACGAGTGTCTTCAGCGGCGGCAGCACCGCCTCCATCACCTGCGGCTTGACGGCGATGAAAATCACCGCAGCCTCGACGCCAGCGGGAGCCGAGGTCGCGTGACTGACGCCATTGTCGGCGATCAGCTTTGCCATCGCCGGCGGCGGGCCGGGATCGATGACGAGAATGTCGGCGCCCTTGACGCCGCTCTTCAGCCAACCGCTGAGCATGGCGCCGCCCATGTTGCCGGCGCCGATGAGAACGATGGGACCGGAAGCGACGGCTGCCATCTCAAGCCTCCCCGACCGTTTCGAACAGCACCGCATCAACGGCGCGCTGCGCATCCATGCCCGACCAGACGACGAACTGGAACGCCTGGAAATAGGACTCGCAGGCATCAAGCGCGCTCGAAAGCAGAACTTCGACCTGCTGATTGGTGGGCTCGGCGCCGCCGGCGAGCAGCAGCGACTGCCGGAAGATCACCACCTCTTCCTGCCGCCACAGATCGAAATGCCCCATGAGCACCTGACCGTTGATGTGCGACAGAAGACGGATGACTTCGTTGACGCGGCTGTCGGGAACCTTGATGTCGAAGGCACAGGCAAGATGCAGCGCCTCGAACTCTTCCATCCACGAGAAGGAAACGTGGTAGTCCGCCCACTTGCCCTCCACGGTCATGGCGATCTCGTCCTCGCCCGACCGTTCGAATGACCAGTCATTGGTGGCGGCCACAAACTCGATCATATCGACCGGGTTGGACTGACGCTCGATTTCCATTTCCAAAAGGCTCATGCATCACCCTAGTAGGCGCGACACAGGCGCGCGTTATCACGTTTACAAGACGCAACTCTGCAAACCTGGCACTGAATAAGAACACACTATGATTGCTGAACTCACATCCATCCTGGCTGACTTACCCTGCCTGGAGCTTGCGTGGTCCGTTTCGAATCATCATTTAAAATCAGTGTATAATGGCGGAGTCAGGCTGCCAGCCCCCCGGCCGAAAAATAGCCGGGTACAACCACTTGCGTGTTGCCATTTCGATTCAGCGCGGGTGGTTAAGCGACTCTGGCATAAGGGTTTTTTGCCAGTGTCCACAGGTGGAAAACTTTTCAGGTTTTATTAACCTCCCTGTGCGGCGTTTCACACCGCCAAGGAATAACGACAGCAAAACGCCCGCAGAATCGATCCGCGGGCGAAGTAGAAACGTTGAAAAGCCGTTATTTCGCAAGAATCGCGTTACTTGCCACTTTCGGCGAGACGCGCTTCCAGAGCCTCGATACGCGCCAGAAGCGCATCGTTTTCGTCGCGCGCCTTGATCGCCATTTCCTTCACGGCTTCGAACTCCTCGCGCTTGACGACATCGAGCGAATTCATCGCGCGCTCGACCTGGGCGCGAAACGCGGTCTCGACCTCGCGACGCACACCCTGGGCCGCCCCTGCGGCATCGGTCATCAACTTGGCAAAATCATCCATGATGCGGTTGGCGCCTGTGCTCATCGTTCTGATCTCCATATTCAGCCGCCGCCTCGCACTGCGATGCGGTCCTGGTTTTCAGGTAGGGTCAGGCGCGAACGGATGCAAGAAAAATCACCAAACTGTGGCTGGCCGTCGGCCGCAAGCGGCCTTGACCCCGCCGGATTCGATCGCCATGTTCCGGCAAAACAACCGGTCCGGAACGAGAAGACATTTTGGAAACCATCGCGACCCGCCTCGCCATTCTCCCCTTCCCTCAAATCGATCCCGTGATCTTCCAGATCGGTCCGCTCGCTGTCCACTGGTACGGACTGGCCTATGTCGCCGGTATCCTCATCGGCTGGTACTACGCGCGCCGCCTCGTGCAGAACACGTCGCTCTGGCGCAATGGCGAACCCGCGGCAACCCTGGCGCAGCTCGACGACTTCCTGCTCTGGGCCGCCGGCGGCATCGTGCTTGGCGGCCGCATCGGCTACATCCTCTTCTATGATCTGGGCTCCGTTCTCGAAAACCCGATCCGCGCGCTCGAGATCTGGAATGGCGGCATGTCGTTCCACGGCGGCTTCCTCGGCACGACCATCGCCATGATCGTCTTTGCGCGCAGGAACGGCATCGCCATCTGGAGCATGTTCGATATCGTCGCGACCGTGGTGCCAATCGGCCTGTTCTTCGGCCGCATCGCCAACTTCATCAATGGCGAACTCTGGGGCCGGCTGTCGTCCATGCCCTGGGCAATGGTGTTTCCGACCGGCGGCCCCTTTGCCCGCCACCCGAGTCAACTCTATGAGGCGGCACTCGAGGGTCTCGTGCTGCTCACCGTCATCGCCTGGTTCATTTATCGCCGCCATGCGCTGAAATCGCCGGGTCTTGTCACCGGCATCTTTGTGCTCGGTTATGCCGCAAGCCGCATTTTCGTCGAATTCTTCCGCGAACCGGACGCGCAGATCGGCTATCTCGCCGGCGGTTGGTTGACCATGGGCATGCTGCTTTCGCTGCCGATGGCGCTTGCCGGCATCTGGGCCATCGCCCGGGCGTGCCGGGCCGCCGTCGCTGCTGCATAATTGGACGGGCGCATGACGACACCACTCGCGGACAAGATAAAGACGCTGATCAGGACCAACGGACCGATCAGCGTCACCGACTATTTCTCGCTCTGCCTCGCGGATCCGGAGCACGGATACTATCGCGTTCGCGAACCCTTCGGCAAAGCGGGCGACTTCACCACGGCGCCTGAAATCAGCCAGCTCTTCGGCGAGATGATCGGCATCTTCCTGGTTCATGCCTGGCAGCAGCATGGCGCGCCGGAGCAGCCCGTGATCGTCGAGATCGGCCCCGGCCGCGGCACGATGATGTCCGACGTCCTACGGGTCGTCAGGCGCCTGTCCCCCGAACTCTATGCCACCGCCAGCGTCCATCTCGTCGAAACGAGTGATCGCCTGCGCAAGATCCAGGCGGAAACACTGGCCGCCCATGGCGAGAAGGTGGAATGGCACACCAGTTTCGAAACGCTGCCGGAGGGTTTTGTGCTCCTGGCGGCCAACGAGCTTTTCGATGCCATCCCGATCCGCCAGTTCGTGCGAACGCCGCAAGGGTTTCGCGAACGCATGGTCGGCCTCGACGCTGAGGACGAGCTGACATTTGCCGCGGGGATTGCCGGCATCGACCCGACACTGTTGCCGACGCCCGCACAAGCAGTTGCCGAAGGCACGATCTTCGAGATCGCGCCTGCCCGCGACGCAGTCATGGCCGCCCTTTGCGAACGGCTGAAGATCGGCGGCGGCACCGCCGTCATCATCGACTACGGGCACCTGGCGACGAACTACGGCGACACGCTGCAAGCGCTGCTCGACCATCAGTACGATCCGCCACTTGCCAACCCTGGACGCGCCGACCTGACCAGCCATGTCGACTTCGAGCAACTGGCGCGGCGCGCGCAGAACGACGGCGTGCAGATCAATGGGCTTGCTCACCAGGGCGATTTCCTGATCGGCCTTGGTCTTCTGGAGCGCGCCGCGGCGCTGGGCCGCGAGAAGGATGCAATGATCCAGGAAGGCATCCGCCAGGACGTCGAAAGGCTTGCCGGATCCGGCGAAGGCAAGATGGGCGAACTTTTCAAGGTGCTCGCCGTCAGCAGCCCGCCAATCGCGCTTCCGCCGTTTCGCAAACCCAAGGCATGATTGCTTCGGGCGTGGCCGGCCAAGGGTGAAAATCATATAGAGGGCCTGGGGTGTTCCTGCGCCCCTTGAGCCTTGGGATTGGCGCCTTGCGCCATCGGCCCTAAGCCCGCGCCGAACGGCACCCCTGTCGTTCGGCAATTGACAGCCCCGCCATCGCGGGTCAACATCGCGCTGGCAAATCAGCCGCCAGCCACCGGGCCACACGTGCCCCCAACCCCATTGAAACTCACGTCAAAGCAAAGGGCGAAAACACCGATGCAGCATGATGCCGCGCTTTCCCCCGTGCAAAGCTCGCTCTTTAGCGACAAGGCCGGTCCGGCGATCGCACATGGTTATTTCACCCGCCAAGGCGGCGTTTCCGAAGGCATCTATCGCGGACTGAATGTTGGTCTCGGCTCGAATGACGACAAGGAGCGGGTCGGTGAGAACCGCGCTCGTGTCAGCCGCTGGTTCGGCGCCGCTCCGGAACAGCTTGCCACCGTCCATCAGGTCCATTCCCCCGACGCCATCGTCGTGGACGCAAGCTACGACGGCAGCCGACCTACGGCCGACGCCCTGGTGACGGCGACGCCCGGCATCGTGCTTGGCGTTCTGTCGGCCGATTGCGGACCTATTCTGTTTGCCGATGCCGACGCCGGTGTTATCGGCGCGACCCATGCCGGTTGGAAGGGCGCGCTCGGCGGCGTGCTCGAAAGCACGATCGAGGCGATGCTGACGCTCGGCGCCAGCCGCGAACGCATCGTCGCCTGTCTCGGACCTTCGATCAGCCGGCGCAACTACGAAGTCGGCGCCGAGTTCGTCGATCGGTTCCTGGCGACCGATGGCAGCTATGCGCAATTCTTCAACCCATCCGAACGCGACGGCCACGCCATGTTCGATCTGCCGGGCCTGACCATCGCACGCCTTACCGCAGCCGGCGTTACCGCCGAAAACCTCGACATCTGCACCTATGCAGACGAGGATCGCTTCTTCTCCTACCGCCGCACCACGCATCGGCAGGAGCCGGACTACGGCCGGCAGATATCCGCAATTTGCATACGGGAGACCTGACATGGCGCTTCAATTTGCCCAGGAGGAATATGCCGCCCGCCTTGAGCGGCTGACCGCGAAGATGCGCGAAGACAAGCTCGACGCGGTTCTGCTCTTTGCCCAGGAAAGCATGTACTGGCTGACCGGCTACGACACCTTCGGCTACTGCTTCTTCCAGACGCTGGTGGTCAAGAAGGACGGTTCAATGGTGCTTTTGACGCGCTCGGCCGACCTGCGCCAGGCCCGTCACACCTCCAATATCGAGCGCATCGAGATCTGGGTCGACCGTGTCAACGCCGACCCGACGATGGACCTGAAGAACCTCTTGAGCGAAATGGACCTGCTCGGCAGCCGCATCGGCGTCGAATACGACACCCATGGCATGACCGGCCGCACCGCACGCCTTGTCGACAACCAGCTTTCGACCTTCGGCGAGCTCGTCGATGCCTCGCTGCTCGTCAGCCGGCTGCGCCTGATCAAGAGCCCGGCCGAAATCGCCCATGTGGAAAAGGCCGCAAGCCTTGCCGATGACGCGCTCGACGCCGCGCTGCCGCTGATCGGCCCCGGCGGCAACGAAGCTGACATCCTTGCCGCGATGCAGGGAGCGATCCTTGCCGGCGGCGGCGACTACCCCGCCAACGAGTTCATCATCGGGTCGGGCGCCGACGCGCTGCTCTGCCGCTACAAGGCCGGCCGCCGGTTGCTCGACAGCCAGGATCAGCTGACGCTGGAATGGGCGGGCGTCAGCGCCCATTATCACGCCGCCATGATGCGCACCGTCGTGATCGGCGAACCGACCAACCGCCACCGCGAGCTTTACAGCGCCTGCCGTGAGACCATCCAGGCGATCGAGATGGTGCTGCGCCCCGGCAACACCTTCGGCACGGTCTTCGACGTGCACGCCAAGATCATGGACGAGCGCGGCCTGGCCCGGCACCGCTTGAACACCTGCGGTTATTCGCTGGGCGCGCGCTTCTCGCCGTCCTGGATGGAGCACCAGATGTTCCATGTCGGCAACCCGCAGGAGATCGAGCCTGACATGTCGCTGTTCGTGCACATGATCATCATGGATTCCGACAGCGGCACGGCCATGACGCTCGGCCAGACCTACATCACAACCACCGATACGCCGCGTGCTCTTTCCCGTTATGGGCTGGACTTCATTTCTGCTTAGGGAAATCCGCCTACACTCGCGCTGAAATGGCAGACAACAGGAGATGACTTCACAGAACTGCCGCGAAGGAAAGACGGACGGTTTGAACGATGCGAAAGCTTATCACGCCCATCGCAAGCCTTGGCCTTGTAGCGGCCCTGGCAAGTTGTAACAGCACGGACGCGCTGATACCGCAGGTCGATGTCGGCGGCGGAACGTTCCGCTCGCCGCCGGTGACGCAGTCCGACCTCGAATCGATGTCGACGCAGACCGCCGTCGTTCCGGTGCAAAGCTCGCCGGTGCAGCGGACCCGGGCCTTCGCCTCCCAGCCGGCACCTGCCAGCATGCCGACGGAATATGCGACCGGCGACAGCACCTACACCGATCCCGCCGGCTCGCTTGAGGCGCAGGCAAGTCGCCTGGCTTCCGGTGTGGAACCGGTGCAGAACACGACGATGCTCGCCGAGCCGGCGCCTGTGGAAACATCCGAACCTGTTGCCGAAGAGGTTCAGCAGCAGCAGCCGGCCGTTGCCTCCGTGCCTTCCGCAAGCACGGCGACGAGCGGGACGATCCGCTTCCTGCCGATCATCGGCGCGCCTGTCGCCGCCGTCACACCGCTGTCGAAACAGCTCGGCGCCGAGGCGCGCAGCCATGGCCTGACGATCAAGGGTTCGGCCGATGCCAGCAGCGAACATATCCTCAAGGGCTACTTCTCGGCCCTGAAGGACAATGGCAAGACCACGATCGTCTACGTCTGGGATGTGCTCGACGGCAGCGGCAATCGGCTGCACCGCATTCAGGGGCAGGACTCAGTTGCCACTGTCGGTGCCGATCTCTGGGAGGGCATTCCGGCCGAAACCATGCAGGCAATCGCCACCAAAACCATCAGCGCCTACCTCGAATGGCGGCAATCCAGACCCGGTTGATACAAAGTTTTTAGGATAATGCGCTTCGCGGCGCAGCATTCCCCTTGCATTCAAGTTCAGTGTCGCTAAAAAGCGGCCGATCAGCTCTGAACGGCGGCCATCCGCAATGAATGTCCGCGATTGGAATGGCTCTCGGAATCTGCGCGGAAAATGCCGCTCCCGGAAATGAACCCGGACGGTAGCCGCGCCAGCTCAAGGCGGTCCGTCAATGAAGGTTTTCGCAGGCAATTCGAACCGGCTGCTGGCCGAAGCGATCTGCAACTATCTCAACCTGCCTCTTGGAAAAGCGACCGTAAGGCGGTTTGCCGATCAGGAGATTTTCGTCGAGATCGGCGAAAACGTGCGCGGCGAGGATGTCTTCATCATCCAGTCGACCTCGTTCCCCACCAACGATCACCTGATGGAACTGCTCATCATGATCGACGCGGTGCGCCGCTCCTCGGCCCGCCGCATCACCGCGGTGCTGCCCTATTTCGGCTACGCCCGCCAGGACCGTAAGCCCGGTCCGCGCACGCCGATCTCGGCCAAGCTGGTTTCCAACCTGATCACCGAGGCCGGCGCCGATCGCGTGCTGACCCTCGATCTTCACGCCGGCCAGATCCAGGGCTTCTTCGACATTCCGACCGACAACCTCTATGCGATCCCGATCCTCGCCCGCGACGTCAAGGAAAACTACGACCTGAAGAACGTCATGGTCGTTTCGCCCGACGTCGGCGGCGTGGTACGCGCCCGTGCGCTCGCCAAGCGTCTCGACTGTCTGCTTGCCATCGTCGACAAGCGCCGCGACCGCCCGGGTGAATCCGAAGTGATGAACGTCATCGGTGACGTGAAGGGCAAGGACTGCCTGCTGATCGACGACATCGTCGATTCCGGCGGCACGCTCTGCAACGCGGCCGAAGCGCTGTTGAAGAACGGCGCAACGAGCGTTACCGCCTATATCACCCACGGCGTGCTTTCCGGCGGCGCGGTTGCCCGCGTCACCTCGTCGATGCTTAAGGAACTTGTCATCACCGACTCGATCCAGCCGACGACGGCGGTTCAGTCGGCGCACAACATCCGCGTCATCACCACGGCAACTCTGCTCGGCGAGGCGATCAACCGCACCAGCCAGGAAGAATCGGTTTCGAGCCTCTTCGACTGAGAGAGGCTCGGCCGCCCGCAAAAGCATCCGTCTTCGTCAAGCGGGATTTGGCGCCCATTTTCTGTCGTTCCTGAAAAGCGCGTTGCGTTTAGGCAGCCCTATGCAACGCGCTTCCAAGGCTCGATTTCACGCATGTCGTTGTCGCAAGACGGCTGTGCACTCTTGTGCGACATGCCTTAGCGCATAATTCTTTCGTTAAATCGAAAACGGTCTAGCGAAAGAATTATGCAGTAAATCAAAGCGCTACAGCAATCTTTGCGCGTCTAGTTGGAGGCGCGGCGCTGTAGCAACGGCCCCCGAGAGTTGTCATCTTCCATCCCAAGGGGTAACATCTGCCCGCTGTTGCTGACACCTTTCTCTGCAGACAGCATTGTTCATCAATGACGTGCTTCTGATCGAACAGAAGCCTTTTTGATTCTTAGAAGAACATAATCGGAACTTTACTTCCATGCAGCGCCACGCAAATGGCGGCTCCCCGATCTATCCCGATCACCCCGGATAATTTTGGAGGAAAAGATGAGTAACTGTACGCTAACCCTCATTCTTGCAGGCGGCCTCGCCTTGTCTGGTTGCCAATCTGCTACGTACTCTCGGACGAGCACCGGCGATTTCGGCTGCCTTGCCGGGACCGTCAGCGGCGCAATCCTTGGCGGGTTCGCCGGCTCGGCCATCGGCGCAGGCACCGGTCAGCTCTGGGCTGTCGGCGGCGGCGCCACCCTTGGCGGTGCGGTTGGTAATGCCTTGACTTGCCGCTGATTGCGAAAGGCTACGAGATGCGAAAAGTGACTCTCCTTATGGCATCCGTGCTTTGCCAGTTCGCTCCGGTCGCCGCACAGGATAAGCCTGCGGCGATGTATCAGGGGCAAATGGATCGGCTCGACCGCGACGGCGACGGCGTGATCAGCCGGTCCGAATATCAGGCCTTCATGACAACGGCTTTCGCAAATCTGGACAAGAACAAGGACGGCACTCTAAGCGCCGACGAGGTAGCGCCTGTCCTTAACGCCCAACAGTTTGCCGCCATCAACGTGAACCGCGACGGCAAGATCACCCAAAGCGAGTTCCTGAACAGCGTGATGGCCGATTTCAAGGCGGCCGACCGCGGCGGCGACGGCAGTCTGCAGTAGAACGCGCGCGGATCGGACGAAAAACGGTCGCGAAGGCAGCGCAACAGAGGACACGGCTGTCAGCTCACGCTGGCGGAAGTAGCGGTCATGCGCCGGCGCTTGTCGCCGTGGCTGTGGCCGCCAGCGGGCAGGCCTCGCCACCACCGAAGAGGCGCGAACGCGTCAGGAAGCGTCGCTCGCGACCATTGTCGAGCGAGAACATCCCGCCCCTGCCCGGCACCACGTCGATGATCAACTGCGTATGCTTCCAGACTTCGAACTGGCTGGCGCTGATATAGACGGGAACGCCGCCAATCTCGCCGAGCTTCACGTCATTGTCGCCGACGATGTAGTCGTCGGCGGGATAACACATCGGCGACGAGCCGTCGCAGCAGCCACCCGATTGATGGAACAGGATGTCGGGATGATCGCGCCTGATCTCGGCGATGAACTCGAGCGCCGCGTCGGTCGCCAGCACGCGCGGTTCGGTGGTGGTCATGTTGAGCCTCCTTGCGCATGTCGCGCAAAAGTGTGCAGCGGTTTTGCGATGACGATATGCGCGAATCAAGCGCCTTGAAACAAGCGCCGCGCCTTGCGTTTTCAAAGTCGGGGTGGACCGAGGGCGAGAGCTGGAGAAGAGCCCTCGGCCACACCTGGGAGGCCCTCTCCCATAGGGGAGAGGGAACGATGGCGAAGCCTCAGAAGAAGCCGAGCGCCTTCGGGCTGTAGCTCACCAGCATGTTCTTGGTCTGCTGGTAATGGTCGAGCATCATCTTGTGGGTCTCGCGACCGATGCCCGATTGCTTGTAGCCGCCGAAGGCCGCATGGGCCGGATAGGCATGGTAGCAATTGGTCCACACCCGGCCCGCCTGGATCTCGCGGCCGAAGCGGTAGCAACGGTTGGCGTCACGGCTCCAGACCCCGGCGCCAAGGCCGTAGAGCGTATCGTTGGCGATCTCCAGCGCTTCGGCTTCGGTCTTGAAGGTGGTGACGGACACCACCGGCCCGAAGATCTCTTCCTGGAACACCCGCATCTTGTTGTGCCCGCGGAAGACGGTCGGCTTGACGTAGAAGCCTTCCGCCAGCTCGCCTTCGAGCACGTTGCGGCCGCCGCCGGTCAACACCTCAGCGCCCTCCTGCCTGCCGATGTCGATATAGGAGAGGATCTTTTCGAGCTGCTCGCTCGACGCCTGCGCGCCGATCATCGTGGCGCTGTCGAGCGGGTTGCCCTGTCGGATCGCCTCGACACGCTTCAACGCCCGCTCCATGAAGCGATCATAGATGCTTTCCTGGACCAGGGCGCGGCTCGGGCAGGTGCAGACTTCGCCCTGGTTGAGCGCGAACATCGCGAAACCTTCGAGCGCCTTGTCGAAATAGTCGTCGTCCTCGGCCAGCACGTCGGCGAAGAAGATGTTCGGCGACTTGCCGCCAAGCTCGAGCGTGACCGGAATGAGGTTCTGGCTGGCATATTGCATGATCAGCCGCCCGGTTGTCGTCTCGCCGGTAAAGGCGATCTTGGCGATGCGCGGGCTGGTGGCCAGCGGCTTGCCGGCTTCAAGACCGAAACCGTTGACGATGTTGAGCACGCCGGCCGGCAACAGGTCGCCGACGAGGTCTGCCCAGACCAGGATCGAGGCCGGCGTCTGCTCGGCCGGCTTCAGCACCACGCAATTGCCAGCGGCCAGCGCCGGCGCGAGTTTCCATGCGGCCATCAGGATCGGGAAGTTCCAGGGGATGATCTGGCCGACGACGCCGAGCGGCTCGTGAAAATGATAGGCAACCGTGTCGTGGTCGATCTCGCCGATAGAACCTTCCTGGGCGCGGATGCAGGCGGCGAAATAGCGGAAATGATCGATCGCCAGCGGAATGTCGGCGGCCATGGTTTCGCGGATCGGCTTGCCGTTGTCGAAGGTCTCGGCGCGCGCCAGAAGCTCCAGATTGTCTTCCATGCGGCTGGCGATCTTCATCAGGATGTTCGACCGCTCCGCAGCCGACGTGCGCGCCCACTTCTCGCGGACGGCATGGGCAGCGTCGAGCGCAAGCTCGATGTCGGCCGCATCCGAGCGCGCGACCTGGCACAGCACGCCGCCGGTCACCGGCGTCGTATTGTCGAAATAGCGCCCGGCCACCGGCTCGCGCCATTCACCGCCGATGAAGTTGCCGTATTTCTGCTTGAACGGGCTCTCGACGATCTTCTGATGCAACATGTTCATTCCTCCCTGTGAACAGCAACCAAAGCTGTGAGAGGAAGGTGAAGCCGAACGTGCGTGTTCGATAGTGAGGCACGATCGCCAGCGACGCGATCTGTTTCAGATGTGAGACACCTGGGCTGAGGTCAGCGTGCTGCAGCGCAATAAGCGGCGCGTTGATGAGTGATTCGAGCCGCTTCCGCCCCTCATCCCCCTGCCGGGACCTTCTCCCCGCCAGCGGGGAGAGGGTTAGGATGAGGGGGGCAGCCTCAGATGAGGTAAAAGTTCAGTTAACCGAAAGCCGTTTCATCTTGCGATAAAGCGTGGCGCGGCTGATGCCGAGCAGTTCGGCTGCCGTCGACACATTGCCATTGGCGCGCGACAGCACGCGCCGAAGCGCGGCCCGCTCGGCATCGGGAAGCTCGCTCCCGTCGCCGGACGGATCCTCCTTGAGAAGATCGGATGCCGGAATGCCCGAGGCGATGCGTTTGTCGTCGAGTCCGAGCCATTGCCGCGCCGCGCGTGTCGCGCCCTTGACGAGGTCGTCGCGATCGACAGCCAGAAGTGCCGGCCCTGCCCGGTCGATCGGCACGAGCACGATCCGCGATCCGGCAAAGGCTCGACGGAAGAGCCCCGCCTCGATACGCGCGGCCGCATCGCGCACGGCCTGTGACAAAAGCGAGACGGTGATCTCCGACGCATCATCGCGGCAGGTGGAGATGTCGATCGCCGCCGCCAGCCGGCCGAGGTGATCGCGGATCGGCGCGGTCGTGCAGCTAAGCCCGATATTGCTGCTGAGGAAATGCTGATCACGCTGGATAATGACGGCGCGCTCGTCGGCGATCGCCGTGCCGATGCCGTTGGTGCCGACGCTGGCCTCGCTCCAGATAGTTCCTGACCACAGTCCGACATCGCGGAAATCCGCATCGTCACCGACCGCACCACGCCGCTCCAGCGCCACGCCCTTGTCGTCGGTCAGAAGCAGGCAGCAGCCGGCCTTGCCGACCGTCGCAAACAGCCGGTCGAGTTCGCCGCCCGCCTCGGCGATCAGTTCGGCCGATCGCTGCCGCGCCAATCGGAACTCGCTATCGGAAAGTCGAACCGGTGTGCGCCGATCCTCAGGTGCCAGGCCATGGAGCGTCATGCAGCGGCGCCAGGATGCGGCCACCGGCGAGCTTGCAGCCGCCGAGGACCGGTGCGCAACCTGATAGACGTATTCCGTATGATCCCTGACGGCAGGCATCGGTTTCCTCCCTGCAAGCCACGTCCGGCAACGCAAGTCCCACCCGATCTCCCAAACGGCTGAGCCTGCTTTGGCCATACTATAGGCATCGATTGGATGAGAGGTCCAGCAAGACGAAGGTCCACCTTCATGCCCGCATCAGCGCGTTTGATGCGTTCATCACGCCGGCGGTATCGACACGCCGGCGGAATATGATACGCGAGTTCGAGCATCATCCGACACTCATTCACAACAACCGGTTGCCAGCCATGCTTCGTGACTTCTCGCTCCAGAGCCTCTTCATGGGTCTCTTGATCGCCTTTGTCGGCTTCGCCAGCTCCTTCGCCGTCGTCCTTCACGGCCTTGGCGGCGTCGGTGCGACAGAAGCACAGGCCGCATCCGGGCTGATGGCGCTGTCGATCTCGATGGGCGTATGCGCCGTCATCCTCAGTGCCGTGACCCGGCTGCCGGTCAGCGTCGCCTGGTCGACGCCTGGTGCCGCGCTGCTCGCCAGTTCCGGCATGGTCGAGGGCGGCTTCAACGCCGCGGTCGGTGCCTTCCTCGTCTGCGGCCTGCTCATCGTTATTGCCGGCCTCTGGAAGCCGCTCGGCCGCATGGTCTCGTCCATTCCGGCGACACTGGCAAATGCCATGCTGGCCGGCGTCCTGCTCAGCCTTTGCTTTGCCCCGGTCAAGGCGATCGGCTTCAATCCGCTGTTCGGCCTGCCGATCCTCTTGGCCTGGGCGATCGTCGGCAGCGTCAACAAGCTCTATGCGGTGCCGGCCGCCCTGCTCGCCTTCGTGCTGGTGATCGCCTTTGGCGTCGAAATGCCTGCTGATGCCCTGGCCGAGCTGTCTTCGGCTCTGGTGCCGCGGCCGGAATTCGTGATGCCCGCCTTCACGACGCCTGCGATGATCAGCATCGCGCTGCCGCTGTTCATCGTTACAATGGCGTCGCAGAACATTCCCGGCATCGCCGTCATGAAGGTCAACGACTATAACCCCACCCCCGGCCCGCTGTTCGCGACGACCGGCCTGTTTTCGATGCTGAGCGCGCCCTTCGGCGGCCATGCGGTCAACCTTGCGGCGATCACGGCGGCCATGGGTGCCGGCGCCGACAGCCATCCGGATCCGGCGCGACGCTACTGGTCGACGATCAATGCCGGCATCTTCTATGTCATCTTCGGCCTGCTCGCCGGCGCGGTCACCACCTTCGTCAGCCTCGCACCATCGGTGCTGATCGAGGCAGTCGCCGGTCTTGCGCTTGTCGGCGCCTTTGCCGGCTCCGCCATGGCGGCCTTCACCGACGCCAGGACACGCGAGGCGGCCGCAATCACCTTCCTGGTCACCGCCTCCGGCGTCAGCTTCGGCGGCGTTTCGGGCGCCTTCTGGGGGCTGATCGCCGGTGGCCTGATGCTGGCGCTGGCGCGCTTCACGCGCAAAAAGGCCTGAGCGCGACGCGCCTTCGCACTTTGATTTCACGCAAGTCGTTATCGCAAAACCGCTGTGCACTCTGCGCCACATGCTTTAAAACCGCGGCAAAGCTTGCATTTGCGGGTGATCTCGTCTATGCACCGCCCGTCCGCGTAGACACCCTTGGAGGCAACGCGGATGAAGCCCATGCGGCTTCGGTTTTTCCGCATTGCGGATGAACTCTCCAGAATTAGACATAGAAAGGTCTACCTATGAGCCACGCAACTTATGAGCTCAAGGCCGAGACGCGCGAACGGGTTGGTAAGGGGTCCTCCCGTGAACTCCGTCGCAACGGTCTTATCCCAGCTGTCATCTACGGTGACAAGCAGGCCCCCATTTCGATCGCGCTGTCCACCAAGGACGTGACGATGAAGATCCACGCCGGCGGTTTCATGACCACCGTTGCGGTCATCGACGTCAACGGCGAAAAGATCCGCGTCCTGCCGAAGGACTACCAGCTGGATCCGGTCCGCGACTTCACCATGCACGTTGACTTCCTGCGCGTCTCCAAGGACAGCAAGGTCACCGTTCAGGTTCCGGTTCACTTCGTCAACGAAGAGAAGTCCCCGGGCCTCAAGGCCGGCGGCGTTCTCAACATCGTTCGCCACGAAGTCGAACTGGCCGTTGCTGCCGACGACATTCCGGAATTCCTGACCGTTGACCTGTCGGGTCACAAGGTCGGCGACGCGATCCACATCTCCAACATCAAGCTGCCGAAGGGCGCGACCCCGGTTATCACCGACCGCGACTTCACGGTTGCCACGATCGCTGCTCCGGCTGGCGGTCTGAAGGAAGAAGAAGAAGGCGAAGCAGAAGCCTGATTCACCTTGAGGTGAAGCGGCGATCCGGCATCGGCCGGATACCCTGCGGTACCCATTGAAAGGCCCGCCCCGTCAAACGAGGCGGGCCTTTTGCGTTGAACGCACCGGTTGCCGCCGTGCTGTCCCTGTCCTGCAATCGAGCAGGCTTCCTCACGAATTGTCACGTAGCAATTTCAGCAACATTTAAGGTTTTGATGATGTTCTTGCGCCGGGGAAATTTGTAAGCAAGCGTCTAAAGAGAATCCGAAATGACACGAGTGGCAACGCCTGGGGGATGCGTCCAGTGATGCATTCCGTCGAGAACCGATTTATTGCGATTGTCTGCGGTGCAATGCTGGTTTTCGTTGCCCCACTCTTCGTGCTCTTCCTCAGCATCTCCAGCGAACGCGCCGCCCGTGAGCGCCTGCACAACATCGAGCTTCTGATGGGCGCAAGCGCCGAAGCGTTGGGCAAGCCGATCTGGGATTTCGACAGCGACGGCATCAAGCGCATCGCCCGCTCGCTGATGAACGACACCGATATCGTCGCTGTCACCATCCGCGACACCTCCGGCTCGATCCTCGCGCAGATGCCCTCCGGCGGCCTCGGCATCGACAGCGACAGCCGCAGCCTGAAAACACCCATTTCCTACGACTCGATCGACGGCATCAAGGAAATCGGCAGCATCGAAGTGCGCGCGCCGACACCCGGCCTGCTATCGCAGTTCAGCAAGGACGAGCTGGCTATCCTCGCCATCCTGCTGATTGCCGTAGCCACCGTCTTTGCCGCCGCGCTCATCGGCAACCGCTTCACCGTCATTCGCCCACTGATGCGCTTGACGTCCGCCATAGAGGCGACCCGGCGCCTGGGCTCGCGCCACCGGGTCGATTGGACCTCGGACGACGAAATGGGCGCGCTGGCTGCCAATTTCAACGAGATGCAGGACCGGCTCGAGCGTGAGTCGATGGAGCTGAAGAGCGCGCATGAGCGCGCCACCGACATCTACAACCTGACCCCGGCGATGCTGTTCTCGCTCGACACCGACAACCGCCTCTGCGCCGTCAGCGATTACTGGCTGCTGGCAACCGGCTATCACCGCGAACAGGTGATCGGCGAGGATTTCACCGATTTCATCGACCCGCACTGGCACGAGACCTACCGCAGCCACGCCAAGGCGATTGCCGTCGGCGACCACGACATCTGCGAGGTCACAGTCCCCTTCCGCAAAGCAGACGGCGCGTTCATGACCGTGCTGATCCTGGAGACGGAAACGGCCGGCGATGGCGACCTGTCGCTATCCGTCATGACCGACGTCACCGCGTTGAAGCAGGCCGAAAGCCGCAACCATGCCCAGGCGATCACCGATCACCTCACCGGCCTTCTCAACCGCCAGGGCTTCGAGGCGGCACTCGACGAGGCGATCGTCACCGCCGATGCCTGCGGCATCCAGGTCGGCTGCCTGTTCATCGACCTCGACCGCTTCAAGTGGATCAACGACAATTTCGGCCATGCCGCCGGCGACGAGGTTCTGCGCCACACGGTCGAGCTGATCCGCGCAACCCTGCGCCCTGACGATGTCATGTCACGCCTCGGCGGTGACGAGTTCGCGATCCTGGTATCGGATAAGGACGTCGCCACTCTTGCGTCTGAAATCGGCGAGCGCATCGTCAGTGCCCTGCGCGAGCCGATGCCGATTGCCGGCAACGAACTTTTCGTCAGCGCCAGCGTCGGCATCTCCGTTTATCCCGAGCACGCCGAGAATGCTTCGGACCTGCTGCTCAACGCCGACATGGCGATGTATGCGCGCAAACGCGACGGCAAGAACGGTCTGCAGGTCTTCGACGCCAGCATGCTCGATGCCGCGCGCGAGCGCCACGAGATCGAACAGTGCATCGAAGCGGCCCTCAAGGACGATCACTTCGAGGCGTGGCTGCAGCCGATCGTCAGCCTCAGCGACGGCCAGATCGCCGGCTTCGAGGCCTTGATGCGCCTCAACCACCCGGAAAAGGGCGTGATGCCGCCGGGCAAGATCATCGGCATTGCCGAGGAAACGGGAACGATCGCCCGCATCGGCGATTGCATTCTCGAAAAGGCTATCCGGCATCTGGCTGATATCTCCGCCCTCGACGGCACGCAAAACACCTATCTCGCGGTAAACTTCTCGCCGCTGCAGTTCGAGCTTACGCTGCCGCACAAGCTCGCGGCCCTGCTCCTCAAGCACCATATTTCGCCGAACCGGATCGTCATCGAAATCACCGAGGCGGTGCTGATGCTCGACAATCCGGAAGTGCACGCGGTGCTGAAGCAGCTCAACGAGTTCGGCTGCCGGATCGCGCTCGACGATTTCGGAACGGGCTACTCGTCGCTGAGCTACCTCAACCGCTTCCCGGTCGACATCGTCAAGGTCGACCAGTCCTTCACCCGTTCGCTCAGCTCCGGCACCGCCGATATCCGCCGCAAGAGCCGGATGCTGATCAAGGGCATCCGCACGATCTCGCACCAGATGGGCTGCACCGTGGTCGCGGAAGGCATCGAGACCAAGGAGCAGTGGCAACTCCTGCGCAAGCTTGGTGTGGATTGTGGGCAGGGTTATCTTTTCAGCCGCCCCATGCCGATCGGCAAGATGCTGGCCATGCTGGAGAGCGATTCCGAAGTCAAGGCCAACATCCAGGCATAACGGCCAGACACTGGCGCGAAGGAGCAAGGCGTGAAAGAGCTGATCCTGGCATTGTTCCTCGGCCTTTCCACCGCCGCCGAAGCACAGACGATCAAATTCGTCACCGAGGACTACCCGCCCTACAACTTCTCGACTTCGAGCGGCGCAAGCGGCGCCTCGGTCGAGCAGGTAACCGCGATCATGGAGGGGCTGAAGCTTCCCTATACGATCGAAGTCCTGCCCTGGGCGCGGGCCTACATGCTGGCAGAAACCGATGCGTCCTATTGCGTCTTCACCACCGGCCGCAACACCGAGCGCGAAAAGCTGTTCCAGTGGGTGCAGCCGCTGCTCGTCGACCACATGATCATGGTCCGGCGCAAGGGATCTGACACCGCCCCCGGTTCGATCGATGCGGCAAAGCGGTTCACCATCGGCACCCAGCGGGAAGATTTTTCCGCCACCTACCTCACGGAACACGGCTTCGAGAAGATCGACTATGCGACCAATCTCGATTCGACGCTGAAGAAACTGATCGGCGGCCGCATCGACCTGATGATGACATCGGAGAAGACCTTCGAAAGCATGCGTGCCGAGGGCAAGCCCGTCGAGGCGGCATTGATGCTGGAAGGCGAATATTACGGCATCGCCTGCCATCGCGACATGGACAAGGAAACGGTCGAGAAGATGCAGCGCGAACTCGACCGCCTGATCGGCAACGGCACCCAGGATGCGATCTTCGATCGTTACGGCGTTCGGCCGAGCGGAAGCGAACAGGCAACGAAATAAGGATTGACTCTGATGGCGTTTCGCGCTCGTGAAGCGGGGAAGCCCGACGGAGCGTAACGACATGCTGATCATTGCAGGACTTGGCAATCCAGGTTCGAAATATGCCTCAAACCGCCACAATATCGGTTTCATGGCTGTCGACGTCATCCATCGCCGCCATAACTTTTCCTCCTGGTCGAAGAAATTCAAGTCCGAGATCGCCGAGGGTGAAATCGGCGGCGAACGGGTTCTGCTGATGAAGCCGCAGACCTTCATGAACCTCTCCGGCGAGGCGGTCGGCGAAGCCATGCGCTTCCACAAGCTGCATCCGAAGGATATCACCGTCATCTATGACGAGCTGGATCTGCCGGCGGCAAAAGCCCGCATCAAGGTCGGCGGCGGCCACGGCGGCCACAACGGCATCAAATCGATCGACGCCCATTGCGGCAAGGAGTATCGCCGTCTGCGGCTCGGCATCGGCCATCCTGGCGTCAAGGACCTCGTCCACGCCCATGTGCTCGGCGATTTCGCCAAGGTCGACCAGACCTGGCTGGTGCCGCTGCTCGACGCCATCGCCGACAATGCCGACATGCTGGTGCGCGGTGAGGACTCGCAGCTTCTGAACAAGATCGCGCTTGCGACCGGCGGCAAGCCGGACGAGGACAAGCCGCAGGCGCAAAAGAAGCAGGGCGCGCAATCCCATATCCATCAGGCGCGCAATTCGGCTCAGCCGAAGAAGCTGCCTACGAGCGGTCCGATGGCCGACATGCTGAAGAAGCTGTTCGGCCCCAAGGGCGACTGACAGGTGTCGCCCCTGCCCTTCGCGATCCGTGCGGCATCGGCAGACGATCTGCCGGGACTTCTTGCGCTTTATGGCGAACTGAACCCGGACGACCCTTCGCTCGACACAACCCTCGCCACCGATCGCTTTCAGGCAATCCTTGCACAACCCGGCATGACGGTCTTCATCGGGTTTGCCGGCGATGTCGCCGCCGCATCGGTCACGTCGGTCGTCGTGCCGAACCTGACGCGGGGCGGCGCACCCTACGCTCTCATCGAAAACGTCGTCACTTCGGCCGCCTTTCGCAAGCGCGGCTTTGCCCGCGCTTTGATCCTGCATGCCATCGGCGATGCGTGGGCCGCCGGCTGCTACAAAGTCATGCTGCTGACGGGGTCGAAGGATCCCGCGACGCTGCGTTTCTACGAAAATTGTGGCTTCCGGCAGGACAAGACCGGCTATCAGATCCGCCGCCCCTGACCGTCACTCCTCCGGCTCGGTCATGAACATCAGCGGGAAGCCGGCATCCTTGGCGAGGTCGGTCGCCTCCTTTGCCTTGGTCTCGGCGATATCGCGCACGCAGACGACAACGACGGAAACCCCCATTTTGTGCGCCGTCATCATCACCCGGTAGCCCGCCTCCTCGCTCATATGGAACACGGCCTTCAGTACCATGACGACGAAGTCGCGCGGCGTGTAGTCGTCATTGACGAGAATGACCTTGTAGAGCTTCGGCCGCTCCAGCTTCGGTTTCGGCTTCAGCTTCGGTTTTGCGGCAAGATCGTCGTCACTCATCGGAAATCCACCCGTTGATGACAGGAAGGCGGTCGCGGTTGGCCATCCGGCCCCAGGACGCTGCCACTCAATATCGTACGCCAGACACCGCCAATCAAGCAAAAGCCCGCTCCTTCACCGCGCCGAAACGCGCGAAGGCTTGACCGTTCGGCTCCTTTATCCCATAGCCACGCCCAACGAATTCGAGAACGACAGGTTTTAGCCATGGGCTTTAAATGCGGTATTGTCGGGCTGCCGAACGTCGGCAAGTCCACCCTCTTCAACGCACTCACCAAGACGGCGGCGGCTCAGGCTGCCAACTATCCGTTCTGCACGATCGAGCCGAACACCGGCGAAGTCGCGGTTCCCGATCCGCGCATGCGCAAGCTGGCCGACATTGCCAAGTCGAAGGAAATCATCCCGACGCGCATCTCCTTCGTCGACATCGCCGGCCTGGTGCGCGGCGCGTCGAAGGGTGAAGGCCTCGGCAACCAGTTCCTCGCCAACATCCGCGAAGTGGATGCGGTGGTGCACGTGCTGCGCTGCTTCGAAGATGACGACATCACCCACGTCGAAGGCCGCATCAACCCGGTCGCCGATGCCGAGACGATCGAGACCGAGCTGATGCTCGCCGACCTCGACAGCCTGGAGCGCCGCACCGAGCAGACCCGCAAGCGCGCCGGCGGCAAGGACAAGGATTCGGTGGCACAGCTGCCGATCATGGACGCGTCGCTGAAGCTGCTGCAAGACGGCAAGCCGGTGCGCACGCTGCTTGCCAAGCTTGATGCCGAAGAACTGCGCATTCTGCAGGGCCTCAATCTCCTGACCGCCCATCCCGTGCTTTACGTCTGCAACGTCGCGGAAAGCGATGCCGTCGACGGCAACGAGCACACCCGCGCGGTTGCCGAAATGGCAAAGACCCAAGGCGCTGAAAGCGTCGTGATTTCGGCGGCGATCGAATCCGAAGTGGCGCAGCTGCCGGAAGAGGAAGCCAAGGAGTTCCTGAGCGCGCTCGGTCTCGAGGAGGCTGGTCTCGACCGCCTGATCCGCGCCGGCTACAAGCTGCTCGATCTCATCACCTATTTCACGGTCGGTCCGAAGGAAACGCGCGCCTGGACGATCCCGCGCGGCACCAAGGCACCGCAGGCCGCCGGCGTCATCCACACCGACTTCGAGCGCGGCTTCATCCGTGCCAACACCATCGCCTTCGACGATTACATTGCGCTCGGCGGCGAAGTCGGCGCCAAGGAAGCCGGCAAGGCCCGCGACGAAGGCAAGGAATATGTCGTCCAGGACGGCGACGTCATCCACTTCCGCTTCAACACGTAAGACAATGAGATGAGGCGCGCTTCACGCGCGCAGCCATTGAAGCATGTCGCGCAAAAGTGTGCTGCGGTTTTGCGATAACGACATGCGCAAAGAACAAGAGCTTAAAGCGCAGAAAGCGATCTGAAAGATCGCAACGCGCGTTACCCGATATTACGGCGCGGCATGCAACCGCGCCGTAATCATTTCCGGCAACAGGTTCATGACAATGCGCCGCAGCTTCTGCCAGAAAATGCCGATGAAAAGCACGGTGACGCCGACCGCCGCGAAGGCAACGAAGACGTAGTTGTCAAGCGACGCGCCGGTCTGGTTGAGCATCGTCCAGATCGCGCCTCCGAGCGACAACAGCCCTGAAGTGACGAAGGCGCGGCGGTCGATGACCAATCCGACCAGCATGAACAGGGCAACGATCAGAATGGCGGCAATCGCCTGGCCAAGCCCGGCCTGCCCGTCCCACCACGTGCCGCGGCCGTTCGACACGAAGACCAGACCGATCAGCGAGTAGAGCAATGCGGGCGCGGCGGCCAGATGCAGCCAGAACGCCGTATCGGAGCGCGCCGTCACACGCTGTGGATCGGAAACGTCGTAGCGCATGGCGGTCGCAAAGAGACCCAGGGCTCCGACAAGAACGGTGAGCGCGAGAAGCATGAAATGGTCGTCGTTGGCGAGGTCGATCCCCAAGCTCCTCTCGAAGGCAAGAAGGATCGCGACCACGCAGATGAGTGCGACCGACACCATCAGACCGGCCAGCGCCAGCGGAACGCGATAGCGCCAGTAGAACAGACCAAGCGGGATCGGGAACGCTGATAGATAGGCGAGTGCAAAGACCATCGGCTTCCAGGCATCATCATGCTCGCTCACGAACAACAGTGACGTCGTCCCGACCCAATGCACGAGAGCAACCGTCAGCGCCACCGACGGCAGCGCCAGCCGCTGGCGCCGCACCAGGATTTCCGCGAGCCCAAGAATGACCGGCAGCGTTACGAATGGGCCGCCCAAGCCCCAGAGGCCGATCAGCACGACAACGACGCCGATCGTGATCAGGATATCGTGAAATCCCCTGACGAACCGCGGCTGTTCGCTGTCTTCGGCGGCGCGGGCATCGAACGCCGCATCGTCCCGGTCGGCGGCAGCATCCGGTGCCACCGGCCCGAAGCTGATGCCACGGTCAGCGAGATAGGCTTCGAGATCGCTCACCTGACGGGCAGAGATGATCCCTTTTTCGGCAGCGCCTGCGAGCGCCCTGTTCAGTTCGGTCACGAGCATTCCTCAATCAAAAGCCGGTCGATACACCCATAAATCAGGTGGTTGCATGAACAATCGGCATGCGCAACCTGGAAATTCCACGATACGGTGGCATCAACCGACACGAGAGCGCCACAGGTCAGAGATGACGAATGAGGCACGCTCTAACGTTTGAAAGCCACTGCTTAATTTCCCGCTTAAATCGATTCCGGTTTGAGAAATTATGCAGTACGTAAAGCGTCAGCAAATCAGACGGGACAACTCAGCATGCTGTATTTCGAGGATTTTTCCGAAGGGCGACGCTTCGACTACAAGCCGGTCGAAATGAAGCCTGCGGACATGATCGCCTTTGCCCGTGAATTCGACCCGCAGCCGATGCATCTCGACGAGGAAGCTGGCAAACTCAGCATCCTTGGCGGCCTCTCTGCCTCCGGCTGGCACACCAGCGCCGTCGGCATGCGCATGATGCTCGACGCCTTCATGGGCCATTCTTCGTCTCAAGGCTCTCCCGGCATCGATTTCATGGACTGGAAGAAGCCGGTGATAGCAGGCGACGTGCTCACCGGTTTCAGCCAGGTGCTCGAAGCGCGCCGGTCGAAGTCCAAGCCGAGCCTCGGCATCGTCAAGTTCCGCAACGAAATCGTCAACCAGACCGGCGAACCGGTGGCGGTTTCGGAATGTACCGTGCTCTTCCGCTGCCGCGACAAAGGTCAGAATTAATGATGACGATGGAGGAGTTTTACGCCACCGGTCGCAGGACCGTCATCGGCACCCTGGCCTTTACCGCCGAGGATATCGTCCGCTTCGCCCGTGACTTCGATCCGCAGCCGTTCCACCTCGACGCGGAAGAGGCTCGGCATTCGCTGTTTGGCGGTCTATGCGCCTCCGGCTGGCACACCGCGGCCGGATGGATGCAGTGTTTCGTCCGGTTCTGGAAGGACGAACAGCGGCGGCTTGCGGCCGAAGGCCTGCACGCGCCACGGCTCGGCCCCTCGCCCGGCTTCCGGGATCTGAAATGGCTGAAGCCGGTCTATGCCGGCGATACCGTGACCTATGCCGTCACGTTCCTCGAAAGCCGCACGCTCGCTTCGCGGCCGGGCTGGCGGATCAACACGATCCTCTGCGAAGGCGAAAACCAGCACGGCGAGGCGGTCATCCGTTTCGAAAGCAAGGTCATCGAGTTCGTTTAGCCAGGGCATCTCCAGGAAAAACGCCAAGAGGCTTTCAGTCAAGAAATGCTTGGAAATAAAGAGATAGAGCGTTTCCGTAACTCCGGTTAACCCGGAAACGCTCTGTTGAGCGACCGTCGCCCGTCCAAACGACGCGCGTCCCCGTTATTCCTTAAATCAGGAACGATTTGGGAGTAAAATCCGTTCGGACCTTCAGAGTTCCGCGCCAGTGGCCGAAAGGCCAGCACGCGTGGGAACTTCGACAGAAAGGAACGGAGGGCTATCGATGGAAAAGACCCATGTTCGCGAACTGGCGGAGGAATATCTTCGCCTCGGCGGCCACCGGCGCGTGGCCATCGACGATAACGAAACCTCGATCAGAAGCTGGGAAGACGAACCGCCGGAAGCCGACGCCTTCTGGCGGAAAGAGGTGGAAACACTGACGCCGGCAACGCAGCGCGAGGTGCAACTGATGCTGCCGACGATCAACCGCGCCTGAGCGGTGTCAGTGACCTTCGAATTCGATCAGCGTGCGGACATTGACGCCGAGCGCCTCGAGTCTCTTGCGGCCACCGAGTTCCGGCAGGTCGATGACGAAACAGGCCGCGACGATATCGGCGCCCATCTGCTTCAACAGCTTGACGGCCGCTTCCGCTGTGCCGCCGGTCGCGATCAGGTCGTCGACCAGAATGACCTTCTCCCCCGGGCTGATCGCGTCCTTGTGCATCTCCATCTCGTCGACGCCGTATTCGAGGCTATAGGCGATGCGCACCGTGTCGTGCGGCAGCTTGCCCTTCTTGCGGATCGGCACGAAGCCGGAGGAAAGCTGGTGGGCGATCGCGCCGCCAAGAATGAAGCCGCGCGCCTCGATGCCGGCGATCTTGTCGATCTTGGTACCGGCATAGGGGTGCACCAGTTCGTCGATCGCACGGCGGAACGCCCTGGGATTGCCGAGCAGGGTGGTGATATCGCGGAACATGACGCCCGGCTTCGGATAGTCCGGAATGTTGCGGATGGCGGCGATCAGTTCCGATTGAACGGTAGTGGTCATGGGCAAAGAAGGCCTTTGTGTCTCTTGTTACCGCAAACCCATAACACCATCGACCCGCATGTCTATAACGGTTTCTGCCGCACGGATGGCTGGAACAATTTGGTCGTGCCGGGGGTTGATGCTACGCTGAGGCCCATGGCACGCGGAGGAGATGCGCGCGCCGCATGCCTCACGTTGAGCCCACATCGGAAGGAGGAACATCATGCGCCTGTTTGAATGCGGTTCTCTTGTCCCGGGGTGCGAATGGCACACCCGCGCCGATAACGACGCCGAAATCGTCCGCCGCGTGGTGGAACACATGCGCCAGGCCCACGGTGAAACGATGATCCGCGAAAACATGATCGATAACATCAAGGCCCGCATCGTCGAAGAAACCAAGGCCGCCTGACGAAACTACATCTACTCCGAACGCGCGCGGGTCTTGCAATGACAACGCCCGCGACGCGTGCCGTTTGCCCTGACACCGAATGATGGTGCGTCGCATCGAACCGGTGCGAGGGACCAAGTCTGTCCCGGCGAGCCGCCCGATCTGGATTTTCAGGCCGAGTTGACCGTGACCGTCATCCAGGTCTGGATCTGAGGCACACGGCACCGCATTCGCCGATCCCTATGCTATGGCAAT
The DNA here is from genome assembly GCF_001424825.1 of Ensifer sp. Root31. Lineage (NCBI taxonomy): Bacteria > Pseudomonadati > Pseudomonadota > Alphaproteobacteria > Hyphomicrobiales > Rhizobiaceae > Ensifer > Ensifer sp. Root31. The sequence goes on from NZ_LMCO01000024.1 coordinate 56,910, forward strand.
GACGCGAAGGAAGATTTGACCCGCGCGGTGCTCACGCTCTATAGCACGTGGCCTGTTGTCCTTACCTGTATGGCGATCTCTTGCGTTTACCGGTGGGCTGCGCCAACGTCTCATGCCCTCATTCTTTTTAACTGGCATTCGGAACCTATGAACGACAAAGTTTTTGACACTTTGACCGGCATGTACTTCACGGTCGACGATCCCGATGGAAGTTACGGCACGGGTCAAGTTATTCGCCTCGCTGCCGAAGGGATTTACTTCATTCGCTTCGACGGCAACGAGGTAATGCTGCCTCTGGAGCTCGTATCCATCGGCGAGATGCTGCAGACCACCGACGAAGAGTACAAGCTCTGGCGGTTCTTCGACACGCTCGAGGAAAGGGACAAATGGATCGAATGGCTGGACGCCCCATCGAAGCCACGGGTCGTCTCGCTGGTGAGGCCGACCAAGTAACAGCCTCTCGGCTCCCTCGCTCTACGAGCCCACAGCTTGCTCAATACCGGCAGTTGGTGCCAGGAAAGATCGGTCATCTACCTCTAACATGGTCGCGCGCCACGCGCTTTACGCGCGCGGCACCATCGTCTCGAGGCGGGCGACAAGGTTTGCCCGGTCGACACTGAAATTGCGGTCTACCCACAGGGCCTCCAGCTCACCGAGGATCTGGCCGACGCGAGGCCCGGCGGGGATGCCGGCCTTCAGCACATCGGCGCCCGTCAGCGGGAAGCTCGGGCGCTTCCATGCCTCGGTGCGCGTCAAGAGGCGCTGGAACGCCGCCGTCTCGGCAAGCAAGGCCGGATCGTTTTCGGACTTGCGTCTGGCCGAGGCGAGCGCGAGGCGAAGCCGGACGGAAATCCCCTCAGCGCCGTGGCGGTAGAGCAAGCGATCGAGCGCCGCATCCACAGTCTTTGCCGGTAGCGCTGGCGCATTCGCAAAGCGCGAAAAATACGCTGCCTCGGCCTTCGACAGGCGCAGCCGCGCGGCCATGGCTTCGAGCCGATCTTCATCCGGCGGCACGATTGCCGCAAGGCGCAGCAGTGGATCCGGTGCCCAAGAAAAGGCCTTCTCGGCAGCAACCAGTTCCGGAATGGCGTCGATGCCCCATTTCTCGGTCTCGGGCAGGATTTCGGTCAACACGCCCGCCTGGCGCATCCAGAGCAGCGCCCGGCCCGGGTCCTCGGCTGAAAGCAGCTTCTTCGTCTCGGCCCAAACCCGCTCTGCCGAAAGTGTCGACAGCTTGGAACGCGCCTGGGCGCAGGCCCTCAGGCCATCGGCATCGGGGCGACCGTTGCCGTAATGGGCGAAGAAGCGGAAGAAGCGCAGGATGCGAAGATAATCCTCGGCCACCCGCTCGGCAGCATTGCCGATGAAGCGCAAAGTGCGGGTCTTAATATCGGCAAGGCCGCCGACGTCGTCCACGACCTCGCCCTCATGGTCCGCGTAGAGCGCGTTGATGGTGAAGTCGCGCCGCTCGGCATCCACCTTCCAGTCGGTTCCGAACGCAACTTCAGCGCGGCGCCCGTCGGTCGCGACATCGCGGCGCAGCGTCGTCACCTCATAGGGCGTACCGTCGATGACGAGCGTCACCGTGCCGTGGTCGATGCCTGTCGGTACCACCTTGATGTCGGCTGCCTTGGCGCGGGCAACGACCTCGTCTGGATGCCAGGTGGTGGCCATGTCGACATCGCCGGCCGGCACCCCCATCAGGCTGTTGCGCACGGCGCCGCCGACGACGCGCACCTCCCCGCCCTCGACATTCAGGAGATCGAAGACGCGACGAAGGGATGGAGCCGAAAACCAGCTCTCACCGGCAACCGAGGTCATGCATAAAGCCTTTCATAAAGCATTCGGACGATGCCGGCGGTGATACCCCAGATATTCCTGTCGCCATAGGGCATGCGATAGAAATGCCGGTCTTCACCCTGCCAGTGGCCGCTTCCACGCCCATGGTTTCCGGGGTTCATGAGGAAGGACAGCGGCACTTCGAAGACGCTTTCGACCTCGTCGGGGTTGGGCACCAGCTCGAAGCCGGGCTGCACCACCGCCAGAACCGGCGTGATTTTGAAACCGGACAACGCCATATAGTGCGGCAGTCGTCCGATCGTCTCGACGAACCGCGGGTCAAGACCGATCTCCTCCTGCGCCTCGCGAAGGGCGGCGGACTCGATCGAGCGGTCCTCCGGGTCGACCGCGCCGCCGGGAAACGCCACCTGGCCGGAATGCTTGCGCAGGCTTGCGGTCCGCTGGGTGAAGATGACATGCGCATCCTCGCCGTCGTCGACCACCGGCACCAGCACGGCCGCATCCTTCAGATGCAGGGTTTCAAGATGCGGCACGATACTGGGATTGAGCAGGAAATCTCCGTGTTCCCGCCACGCGCTTTCCACTGGCCCGCCCATCTGGGTCAGGGCCCGGCGGCGAAATTCGTCGGCAGAATAGGGATGCCGGTTCATCGCGACAGCGCTTCCAGTTCGGCAGCCTTCATGATCGGGAAGATGGACCCACCCGAGCGCACGCAGAACATCTCGACGCCGTCGACCACCACGGTCTCGCCGAGTTCGACGAGATCGTACATGACGGGCCGGGAAACCAGCGCCTCGAGCCGGCCGCGCACGTGCAGGTACGGCTTCAGTTCGCGGTTCTCGCCATGAATGACAAAACGCAGGGCATGCTCCGGCCCGGCCTCGACAACGTCACCGACATTGGTGCGAAAGGTCAGCACCTGCACGCCGTCCGCCTGCGTCACGCTCATTTCGACGGCAACGAAGGGCGCGTCGACGATGCGGATCGCCACCTTTTCCACAGGCGTCACCAGATAGGTGACGCCATCCTCGTCCTTGCGCAAAACTGTGGAGAACAGCCGCACCAGTGGCTGCCGGCCGATCGGCGTGCCCAGATAGAACCAGGTGCCGTCGGCGCGGATTTCCATGTCGATATCGCCGCAGAACGGCGGATTCCAGCGCTCCACCGGCGGCAGGCCACGCTTGCGGTCGCCCGTCTGGCCGGCCGCACGCGCGATCAGGGCCGCCAGTCCGGCCGCGTCCCCGGTTCGCTGAATTTCGGCTTCTGCCATCGTTCCGTCCCGATTGGCCCCGATTTTGCACCGGAGGCGTGTATGTCGTCGCGAGATGCGGCGTGTATGCTGTCACGAGATAGTGCGTCTGCGGCGACTTGTCAGCCGTCAGCCAGGGTCTAAATTGGAATAAGGCAACTGAAAATCCCCCGCGGGGCGATTCGGTTCAACAACGGGCGACCGGGGAGTACGACCATGAGTGTGATGAAGGGCGCCACGGAAGCGACCGACGAAAGGGCGATCGTTGCCGCGGCGGAAAACGCGCTCGCGGAGATCGCGCTCGTGCGGGCCGAAGTCGGCAAGGTCATCTTCGGTCAGGAGAACGTGGTCGAGCAGACGCTGCTTGCCGTTTTGTCCGGCGGCCACGCCCTTCTCGTCGGCGTTCCCGGCCTTGCGAAAACCAAGCTGGTCGCGACGCTCGGCACCGTTCTCGGCCTTGATTCCAGCCGCGTGCAGTTCACGCCCGACCTGATGCCATCGGACATTCTCGGCTCGGAAGTGATGGACCAGGATGCCGCCGGCCACCGCTCCTTCCGCTTCATCCCCGGTCCGATCTTCACGCAGCTGCTGATGGCCGACGAAATCAACCGTGCCTCGCCGCGCACGCAGTCGGCGCTGCTGCAGGCGATGCAGGAGTATCACATCACCGTTGCCGGAGCCCGCAAGGACCTGCCGCAGCCGTTCCACGTGCTGGCCACCCAGAACCCGCTGGAGCAGGAAGGCACCTACCCCCTGCCGGAAGCCCAGCTCGACCGCTTCCTGATGCAGGTTGACGTCGGTTATCCCGAGCTTGCCGCCGAACGACAGATCCTGCTTGAGACCACCGGCGTCACGGAGGCCTCGGCCCGGCCGGTGATCGACGCCGCCCGCCTGCAGCAGATCCAGAGCCTGATCCGGCAGATGCCGGTCGGCGAGAAGGTGGTCGATGCCATCCTTGATCTCGTGCGCTCCGCCCGCCCCGGCAACGGCAATGCCGCCACCGACAAGAACGTCGCCTGGGGCCCGGGTCCGCGCGCCGGACAGGCGCTGATGCTCTGCGCCCGCGCCCGTGCGCTCTACGACGGTCGCCTGGCGCCGTCGATCGACGATATTCTGGCGCTCGCCGAGCCCGTTCTCCAGCACCGCATGGCGCTGACCTTCGCTGCCCGTGCCGAAGGCATGACCGTGCGCGATGTCGTCGCCGAGCTGGTGAAGCAAGCCAAGGGATAAAGAATGGCCTCCATCGGGCACATAGTTGCGCGTACCCCCGCTGGTGAGGTTCTTTCCCGTGCGCAGCAGCGCGCGATGCTCGTTCCTGACTGCCTGGTCGAGGCCCGCCGCATCGCCAATACGGTGATCTCCGGCTGGCATGGGCGGCGCAAGCGCGGGATCGGCGAGAATTTCTGGCAGTTTCGCCCCTATAGCGACGGCGAAAGCCTGTCGCGCATCGACTGGCGCCGTTCGGCCCGCGACGACCATACCTATGTGCGCGACCGCGAATGGGAAGCGGCCCACACCATCTGGCTCTGGGCCGACCTGTCTCCGTCGATGATGTACAAGTCAACGCTCGGTTCGGTGTCAAAGGAAAGCCGGGCCCTGGTCTTGATGCTGGCGCTCGCCGAAATCCTCGCCCGCTCCGGCGAACGCATCGGATGCCCCGGCGTGATGGAGCCGATCTCCGCCCGCAACGCCGCCGAACGGCTGGCAACCGCGATCATGCTGAGCCCGCTCTCCGAAGGGCTGCCCGAGACGGGGATGATCCGCAGCGCCAGCGATCTCGTCTTGATCGGCGATTTTCTCGATCCGACCGACAGGATCATGGAGCGGCTGGGCCCGCTCGCCCGCCGCGGCCTGCGCGGTCATGTCGTCGAGGTTGCCGATCCGGCGGAGGAAGTCTTCCCCTATGCCGGGCGGACTGAATTCAGCGACCCGGAAACCGGCCAGAAACTGACGGCCGGCCGCGCCGAGGTCCTGCGCGAGGACTATCAGCGCGCCTACCTCGCCCGCCGCGAAAGCCTCGGCGTCACGCTGCGCCATCTCGGCTGGACCTTCACGCCGCACAGGACCGATCGGCCCGCCTCCGAGGCGCTGGTTGCCGTCCACATGTATCTGTCCGGCATGCCAGGACGCGCTACGCATGGAGGCCAGCTATGACCGGCCTTCCCTTCCTCTTCGCCAATCCGGCACTCTTGGCAGCCCTGATCGCTTTGCCGGTGATCTGGTGGCTGTTGCGCATGACGCCGCCGAAACCGGCGGCCGAAGTGTTCCCGCCGTTGCGCATTCTCGCCTCCGTGTTGAAGCGCGAGGAAACCCCATCGAAAAGCCCGTGGTGGCTGACCCTGCTGCGCATGCTGATGGCGGCCGCCGTCATCCTCGCGATCGCCGATCCCGTCGTGAACCCGCGTCAGAACACACTTGCTACCGGCGGCCCGCTGGCGATCGTCGTCGACAACAGCTGGGCAACCGCCACCGACTGGGAACAGCGCGTCGATGCCGTGAGCACGCTGATTGACGACGCGGAAGCGCGCGACCTTGCAGTCTCCATCGCCTTCACCGGTGATCGCCAGCACGACGCCACGCCAGGCTCGGCAGCAACCGCGCGCAACAGGCTTGCCGCTGCCGCCCCCATTCCCCTTGCCGTCGACCGAGCCCAGGCGATAGCCGCGCTGAAAACCGCATTTGAGGGCACGAATCCCGGCACGCTCGCCTTCGTCAGCGACGGCATCGAGGCTGCGGATCAGAAGACGATGGCAGCGCTTGCTGACGTGGGAGCTGCCGAACTGCGGGTCGTCGAGGCCGATGGTAGCCGCACCGTAGCGCTGACCGATACCAGCAACGGCTCGACCGGCATGTCGGTGACGGCAACGCGCCTGCGCAAGGACGGCGCGCTGACCCTGCCGATCGTCGCCTACGATACGCGTGGGCGCGCGATCGCCGATGGACAGATCGCCTTCGCCTCGGGCGAAGGCGTTGCCAAGGGCAGCATCGAAGCGCCCTTCGAACTGCGCAACGACTTTGCCCGCATCGGCATCGAGAATGCAGCGACCGCCGGCAGCGTGCATCTGCTCGACGATGGCTTCCGCCGTCGCCGCGTCGCCCTGCTGAGCGGCGAGGCCCGCGACCTGTCGCAGCCGCTGCTATCGCCGCTCTACTACATCAACCGTGCGCTCACCCCCTATGCGGATCTCGTCGAACCGCACGAGACGGATCTCGCCGTCGCCATTCCGGAACTGTTGGAGCAGAAGCCGTCCGTACTGATCATGGCCGATATCGGCCGGCTGCCGGAGGAGATTTATCCGAAGCTGTCGAAGTGGATCGATAATGGCGGCATGCTCATCCGCTTTGCCGGCCCGCGGCTTGCCGCTGCCCCCGCAGACGATCCGCTCGTGCCGGTGACGCTGCGCCAGGGTGAACGCGCGCTTGGCGGCGCGCTGTCCTGGTCCGAACCGCAGCCGCTTGCCGACTACCCCGGAAACAGCCCGTTTGCCGGCATGGCACGCCCGACAGACGTTCTCGTCAAGCGGCAGGTGCTGGCCGAGCCGACCTCCGATCTTGCCGAGCGCACCTGGGCAAGCCTTGCCGACGGCACGCCGCTGGTAACGACCTCAGCTCACGGCGCCGGTCGCATCATCCTTTTCCATGTCAGCGCCGAGGCCACCTGGTCGAACCTGCCGATCTCGGGCGATTTCGTCGAAATGCTTCGCCGCAGCGTCCAGCTTTCGCGCGGCGGCGGCGTTGCCAACGAGGGCAAGGCGCAACAGCAGACGCTCGCGCCCTATCGGCTGCTCAATGCCGACGGCGTGCTCGTGGCCGAGACCGGCAACGCCCGGCCGCTCGACGTCATCCCCGGCAAGGTGCCGGTCGCCACACCGGAAAACCCTCCGGGTCTCTATGGCTCCGAAGACGGTTTCACCGCGCTCAACCTGCTGCCACGCAATGCCGAGCTGCAGCCGATCGACATGACGGCCGCCGGCGCTCACACCGCCCAGCAACTGGCCGGGTCCGAGAGCTGGTCGCTGAAGCCGGCGTTGTTCACACTGGCCCTGCTGCTGCTGCTCGTCGACGCGCTGATCGTGTTGTTCATGGGCGGGGCCTTCTCGCGGCTGCGCGCAGCAAAGGCCATGACCGCGGTCCTGTTGCTGGCGGCAAGCGCCTTTCTCGTTTCGCCGCCGGATAGTCTGGCCGATGACAGTCGACCGGAAGACGCCGCCATTCTCGAGCGCCTCGACACCACGCATCTGGCCTATGTGGTGACCGGTGAGAGTGAAGTCGACCGCCTGTCCGAGCGCGGGCTGACGGGGCTCACCGACTTCCTCACCTATCGCACCACGCTGGAGCCCGGCACGCCCGTCGGCCTCGATATCACCAAGGACGAGCTCTCGTTCTACCCGATCATCTACTGGCCGGTCTCCGCCTCGGCGCCGATGCCGAGCCCACAGGCCGTCAGCCGCATCGACGCCTATATGCGCGCCGGCGGCACGGTGCTGTTCGACACGCGCGACCAGTTCTCCTCGCTCGGCGCGTCATCCGGTGGCACCAGCCCCAACACCGAGAGGCTGCAGGCGATCCTTGCCAACCTCGACATCCCGCCGTTGGAGCCGGTTCCTACCGACCACGTGCTGACCAAGGCCTTTTACCTGCTGGCGAACTTCCCAGGCCGTTATACCGGCAGCCCGCTCTGGATCGAGGCGCAGCTCGACAATCGCGAAGAGCCAAGCAACCGCCCAGCGCGCTCGGGCGACGGCGTGACGCCGATCATGATCACCGGCAACGACTTTGCCGGCGCCTGGGCGGTGGACGCCAATGGCGTCGCGCTGCTGCCGACGGTGCCGCCGGACGAAATGCAGCGCGAATACGCCTTCCGTTCCGGCGTCAACATCATGATGTATATGCTGACCGGCAACTACAAGGCCGACCAGGTGCACGTGCCGGCCCTGCTCGAACGGCTCGGACAATGAGGGCCGATCGATGACCGCCGACTTCTCGCCTTTCATCCCCTGGCCCTATCTGGCGGTGCTTGCCGTTGCAGCCGCAATTCTGGCTGCGCTTGGCATCTGGCGCGGCGTGCGCGGAGCCTGGGTGCGTGCCGCAGCCCTTGCCGCCTTCTGCCTGGCACTGGCCAATCCGATCCTCTTCCAGGAGGAGCGCGAGCCGCTGTCGACCATCGTCGCTGTTGTCGCCGACCGCAGCCAGAGCCAGGACTATGCCGGCCGGCGCGAGCAGACCGACAAGGCGCTTGCCGATCTCAAGGACCGGCTGTCGCGCTTCCCGCAGATCGAGACCCGCATCGTCGAGGCTGCCGACAGCGAAGAGAGCGAAGCGCCATCGACGCGGCTCTTCTCCGCCTTGACCTCCGTGCTTGCCGATGTGCCGCCGGCACGGGTCGGCGGTGCGATCTTCATCACCGACGGCCAGATCCACGACGTCCCCGATATCAACCAGAAGCTCGGCTTCGACGCGCCGATCCATGGGCTGATCAGCGGCAAGCCGGATGAGTTCGACCGCCGCATCGAGATCGTCAGCGCGCCGCGTTTCGGCATCGTCGGCGAACAGCAGAAGCTGTCCTTCCGCGTCGTTGATGACGGTGCGGCACCGGGCGGAACCGCGCAGGTGACCATCCGCCTCAACGGCAACGAGATCGCAACCGAAGTGGTCGAGCCCGGCACTGACGTGCCCTTCAGCTTCACCGTGCCGCGCGGCGGCAACAACATTCTCGAATTCGCGGCCAACGGCGTCCCCGGTGAAGTCACCGAGACCAACAATCGTGCCGTCCATGTGCTCGACGGCATCCGCGAGAACCTGCGCGTGCTGCTCGTCTCCGGCGAGCCGCATGCGGGCGAGCGCGCCTGGCGCAATCTGCTGAAATCTGATGCCGCCGTCGATCTCGTGCACTTCACCATTCTGCGCCCGCCGGAAAAGCAGGACGGGACCCCGATCAACGAGTTGTCACTGATCGCCTTTCCGACGCGCGAACTGTTCGTGGACAAGATCAGCGAGTTCGACCTGATCATCTTCGATCGCTACCAGCACCGCGGCGTCCTGCCGATCCTCTACTACGACAACATCGCGCAATATGTTCAGAACGGCGGTGCGCTGCTGATCGCCGCCGGTCCCGAACATGCCGGCAACGATTCCATTGCCGCAACGCCCCTGTCGGCCGTGCTGCCGGCAAACCCGACCGGCGTGATGAATGAAAAAGGCTTTTACCCCCGCCTGTCGGACGAGGGAAAGAAGCATCCGGTCACCCGTGGCCTCGAAGGTGCGGCAAGCGAACCGCCGCAGTGGGGCCGCTGGTTCCGCACCGTCGACGTCGACAGGCCGCTCGGTCAGACCGTGATGGAAGCGGCTGACGGCAAGCCGCTGCTGGTGCTGAACCGCGTCGGCAAGGGCCGTGTCGCCATGCTGCTGTCCGACCAGGGCTGGCTCTGGGCGCGCGGTTTCGAGGGCGGCGGTCCGCACGTCTCGCTCTATCGCCGCACCGCCCATTGGCTGATGCAGGAGCCGGCGCTGGAAGAAGAAGCGCTGACCGCGCGTGCCGCCGGCCGCACGCTGGAGATCACCCGTCAGACCATCGAAGGTGACCCCGGCCATGCGACCCTCACCTACCCGTCCGGCAAGACCGAGGAGCTGACGCTCGCCCAGCGCGAGCCGGGTCTTTACAGCGCCGAAATCAAGACCACGGAAACCGGCCTGTTCGAAGTCGCCAACGACGAACTGACGACGCTTGTGCATGTCGGCAATGTCGACGCACCGGAGTTCAGGGCGGCGATCTCGACCGAGGACAAGCTGCGCCCCTGGGCTGACAAGACCAAGGGGCTTGTGCGCCGGCTGGCAAGTGCCGATGGCGCCATCGACCTGCCATCGATCCTGCCGGTGCGCGGCGCCGTCCGTGTCGCCGACGACCAGCGGCTGTCGCTGCGCATGACGGATGAAACCGTGCTCAGGGGCATCAACTCGCTGTCGCTGTTTACCGGTCTCTTCGGCCTTGCCGTCCTGCTCTTCCTGATATCGGCGACCTGGTACCGCGAGGGTCGATGACCAATCCGAGCGTCGCCATCAGCAACCTGCGCGATGTGCCCTATTTCGCCGATGATATCGCCGACCGTGTCTGGCGGGCCTGGTGGGAGCCGCGTGGCTTTCCGCTTGGCCATATCGCCGAACTGGTTGCCGGAAGCCTTGGCGACCACCACATCCCGTTTGCCATCGTCGCCCATCGCGGCGCGACCTTCATCGGCACCGCATCGGTAATCGAATCCGATCTCGACGAGCGGCCGGCACTTCGTCCCTGGGTCGCGGCGGTCTGGGTAGAGCCGACCTTTCGTGGACTCGGCATCGGCGCGAGCATCGTTCGCCATGCCGCGGACGCGGCTTTGGCCACCGGCGTCGAGAGCGTGCATCTCTGCTCCTTGCCGGAGAAGCGAGCATTCTATCAACGCGGCGGCTGGCAGCTCGACGAAAACGATGTGGGTGAAAGCCGGCTCGACGTCTTCAGCATGCGCCGTTCCTGATTTAGGCCACAATGACTGTCGAAATCGCAGGGATAGTTTTTAGGAGCCCTGTACATGCGTTTGATCGTCTCCTCCCTCCTCGCTCTCACCGTAGCCGGTTCTGTCGTCACCGGGCCCGCTCATGCGGCCGATCTCATCGGCTTCTGGGACAAGCCGCAGCACGGCGGCAACAGCTTCAACCGGCTGCCGCCGGACGAGGCCTATTTCAAGGCGCTGTCCGGTTACGGCGCCACTTGGGTCCGGCTCTCCTACGACAAGTGGAAGCCGGCCAAGCGCGATTATCTGATCGGCGATGCCGACAAATACGAGGGCATTCCTGCGGCCGACCTTAAGATGCTGAAGGAAACGCTCGACCGGGCCGACAAGGCCGGGTTGAAGGTCGTCATCACTCCCCTGTCGCTGCCCGGCATGCGCTGGTCGCAGAACAACGGCAACAAGTTCGATGGGCGCATCTGGCAAGACAAGGCCTGGTGGGCTGAGGCCGCAAGCTTCTGGCGCGATCTCGCGCGCGAACTTAGGGATCATCCTGGCGTTGCCGCCTACAACATCATCAACGAACCGGCGCCTGAAAAGCAAAACGGCCTTGCCGAGCATGCCGACAGGAAGGCGATGCTCGACTGGTATGCCGGCAAGAAAGGCAGCGCATCCGACCTCGTGGCCTTCTACGAAACGGTCATCGCCGCAATCCGCGAGGTCGATCCGGCCACCCCGATCATGGCCGACGCCGGATGGTACGCGGCAGCCGACGGCTTCACCTATTGGCCGTCGGGCCTCAGCGACCAGAAGGTGGTCTACAGCTTCCACATGTATGAGCCCTACGCCGCGACGAGCGCACCCAACATGAAGCGCGAGAAGCCCTATACCTATCCCGGCAAGGTGCCCTTCGGCGAAGGCGATGAGGACTGGGACAAGGCGCGGGTCGCATCCTATCTCGACCAACCGGTGCAATGGGCGAAAGACAAGGGCATACCGCTCAATCGCGTCGTTGCCGGCGAGTTCGGCTGCATGCGCCGCTGGACCGGCTGCAAGGCTTACCTCGAAGACGTGCTGACGACGCTCGACAAGAACAGCCTGCACTGGGCCTTCTACAGCTTCCGCGAAGACAGCTGGGACGGCATGGACTACGAACTGGGATCGAAGAAGGTCCACTGGAAATACTGGGACGCGATCGACGCCGGCACGCCGGATCCGGTCAAGCGCACGGCGACACCGGAATTCGAACCGATAGCCAAACGGCTGGCAAAGGAGGAGCAGTGATGTTCGAGATCACCGACGCACCGCCGGCCGAAGCACTCGAGGCGATCGGCAACGGGCTGACGGCGTTCAACGCCGCCGATGTCGGCCCATCCGAGCGGCGGCCGCTGGCAGTGCTCGTCGGTGGACCCGATGCGGCGGGCAAACGCGGCGGCCTCAGCGGCTACACCGCCTGGGGCTGGTTGTTCGTGCAATGGCTGTGGCTACCGGAAGACCTGCGCGGACAGGGCCTTGCGGGCAAGCTGCTGACGGCGGCCGAGGAAGAGGCCATTCGTCGCGGCTGCCACGGCGCCTGGATCGACACGTTCAACCCGCAGGCGCTGCGCGCCTACAAGCGCCAGGGCTATGAGACCTTCGGCGAGTTGCCCGACTTTCCACCGGGCCGCAGCCGCGTCTTCCTGAAAAAGCTGCTGGTTTCGCAGTAAGGCCCGAAGGCCATCAAACGGCAAGCGCCAGTTCGATATCGGCCAACTCGGCCGCGTCATGGGCGGCCGCGTCGTCCCGCCAGCCGATGACGCCGGCAAGGCCGGCGTGAACGCCTTCAGCCATCGGCACCACCAGCACCCGTGCCGGATCGACCGGGCCCGGAAATTCCAGTGCGGCGTAACGGACCTTTTCAAAGCCGAGCGGCTGATAATAGGGCGGATCGCCGACGAGGATGACGGCCTGCGACCCCTTCCGCCGTGCCGCCTCCACGGCGATGCGCACGAGTTCCCGGCCGATGCCCATGTTCTTGTGCGACGGCCTGACAGCAAGCGGTCCAAGCAGGTGGCCCTTGATCGAACCGGCCATCACAGGCGTCATCCTGACCGAGGCGATCGTCCCGCCATTGTCGGCGCAGATGAAGGACAGCGACCGATCGTGCGGCCCCTGCTCGCGAATGCGCGCAGCCGCCCGGGCAAACCGGCCGGGGCCAAAGGCTTCTTCGTTGATGATTTCGATGGCTGCGTCATGGGACGCGTCTTCGGTCAGGTAGACGAGGTCGTGCTTTTTCATGGGATCAGGAACCAGGCATACGAACGGACATGGGGATGGCGTCACCCGAAGAGGGCGTTGGCAGCATCAGCGTCGTCGCAGGTTTCCCGAGAAGGTCATGAGTACGGTTCGTTCCGGACACAGAGAAATTTTCTGAAATCGCCGATACCAGAAAATTGCCCGATGTCAAAGCCCAAAACGCACTGTTCAGAAATCGATACCTATCGAAGACCGGCAAAGACGCTATCTATGAACGACGAAACGACAAAGGAGATCGCCCATGGGCAGGCTTGTAGACGGCATCTGGCAGGACGTCTGGTATGACACGGCGGCGACGAAAGGCCATTTCAAGCGCAGCGAATCGCAGTTTCGCAACTGGATCACCGCCGACGGGTCGGCAGGCCCATCCGGCGAGGGCGGCTTCAAGGCCGAGGCCGGGCGCTATCATCTCTACGTCTCGCTTGCCTGCCCCTGGGCGCACCGCACGCTGATCTTCCGCAAGCTGAAGAAGCTCGAAGACCTGATTTCGGTCTCGATCGTCGATCCGCTGATGCTGACGAAGGGCTGGGAGTTCAAGGGCAAGGATGGCGGCACTGTCGACCACCTCTACGGCTTCCACGCCCTCTGGCAGGTCTACGCCCGCGCCGACCCAACCTATTCCGGCCGGGTGACCGTGCCCGTCCTGTGGGACAAGCAGAAAAACACGATCGTCTCGAACGAATCCGCCGAAATCATCCGCATGTTCAACTCCGCCTTCAACGAACTGACAGGCTCGAACGACGATTTCTACCCGGAGGAACTGCGAGGCGAAATCGACGAGCTGAACACCCGCATCTATGGCGCGGTCAACAACGGCGTCTACAAGGCCGGTTTCGCCACGAGCCAGGAAGCTTACGAGGAAGGCGTCACCCCATTGTTCGACATGCTCGACGAACTGGAGGAGCGGCTTGCCACCCGGCGCTACCTGACCGGCAGCAGGCTCACCGAGGCCGACTGGCGGCTGTTCACGACACTGGTGCGCTTCGATCCCGTTTATGTCGGGCACTTCAAGTGCAACATCCGCCGGATCGCCGATTACAGGAACCTGCAGGGTTATCTGCGTGACCTTTACCAGGTGCCTGGCGTGGCCGAGACGGTCAACATGAACCACATCAAGGAACACTATTACCGCAGCCACACGATGATCAATCCGACCGGCGTCGTACCCGTCGGCCCGATCATCGATCTGGATGCGCCGCATGGGCGGCAGGCTGCCTAACGCATGTCGCGCAAAAGTGTGTAGCGGTTTTGCGATCATGACATGCGCAAAAAAAGAGCCTTAAGCCGCCGCCGCGCGTTCACGCGTGCGGCGGCGCGCGGCCGGCCCTACCAGTAGCTGTCGAAAGCCGTGCTGCCCGCAAGCTCGCCAAGCCGGCGGCGCGTTGCCGGCGTCGTATCGTCAGGCAGCGCATCAAGCGCGAAGAAACCGCTCGCGGCGATCTCCAGATCCGGCACCTTCGGCAAGGTCTGGCGCACGCCGTCGCAACGGTAGAAGACCACGTGATCGCGGCGACTCGTGCGCCTGTTGTAATAGACCTGTACCAGTGTCGGCGGGGCGGTCGTTTCCAGATTGCCCTCCTCGCGCAACTCCCGCAGCAACCCTTCGAGCGCGGTCTCGTCGCGGTCGAGCCCGCCACCCGGCAAATGCCAGCCGGGCAGGTAGGAATGCCGCACCAGGAAGACGCGCCCTTCAACGTCGAAGCAAGCGGCACGCACGCCGATCGTCATGCCGCGCGACAACGCGTAATAGCCGTGCACCAGGCGCATCAGGACGCGGAGATACCAGCGTCGCATCTCCGGTGGCCGCTCCTGCTTCAGATGCCTATCCTTCCGCATTGACTGTCAGACCGGATTAATCCGGCGACATGATTCCCCTCAACCGGAATATGCGCTAGACGGGGACGATGTTCAAACTTGCCCATATCTCCGATATCCATCTCGGCCCCCTGCCCGATCTCTCCTTGAGGGAACTTGCCTCCAAGCGCATCACCGGCTTCGTCAACTGGCACCGGAACCGCAGCCGGCACCTGTTCACGGGCACGCTCGACTGCCTGATGGCCGATATCGAGAAGCGCGATCCCGACCATATGGCGATCACCGGAGACCTGGTGAACCTCGCCTCGTCGCGGGAGATCGCAACGGTGACCGATTGGCTCGAGGACGCTGGCGACCCGGCCAACATCTCGATCGTCCCGGGCAATCACGATGCCTATGTGCCCGGCGCCTACGAGAAGACGACGCGCGCCTGGTATCCCTTTATGCGGGCGGATGGCGCACCGGCCGAGTGGCATGAGGGCCATCGCTGCTTCCCCTATCTGCGGGTGCGCGGCCCGGTGGCGCTGATCGGTTGCTCGACTGCGGTCGCGACGCCGCCCTTTGCCGCCAGCGGCTATTTCGGCCAGCGGCAGGCGCGCGCCACCGTCAACCTGCTTCGCCAGGCCGCTGACGCCGGTCTTTTCCGCGTGGTGATGATCCACCATCCGCCGATCCACGGCGCCGCCTCGCTGCACAAGCGCATGCTCGGCATCCGCCGGTTTGCGGCAACGATCTCGTCGGGCGGCGCCGAGCTGGTGATCCACGGCCACACCCACCTCAATACGGTCTACTCGCTGCAGGGCCCGAATGGCCCGGTGCCGGTCGTCGGTATCTCCTCGGCGTCGCAGGGTCCGGGCGGACACAAGCCACAGGCTGCCTACAATCTGTTCACGATTGCCGGCGAGGCCGGCAACTGGT
The DNA here is from genome assembly GCF_001424825.1 of Ensifer sp. Root31. NCBI lineage: Bacteria > Pseudomonadati > Pseudomonadota > Alphaproteobacteria > Hyphomicrobiales > Rhizobiaceae > Ensifer > Ensifer sp. Root31. The sequence continues at coordinate 72,468 of NZ_LMCO01000024.1, forward strand.
TCCTCACCCGCGAGCGCTACGCGCTCAACGCCGATGCGACCGGCGCCACATTGGTCGAAACCACCCGCTTCTAGGCCCGCTCGCCCGACTTTTCGCCGAAATCCCATCGCCGGGCGAATAAATGCCCCTATTCGTGCGTCACACTCCCGTTCGGGTTCCCACGACCGGCAGAGCGATCTATCCTCTGTGCCGTGAATGGTGTGCTCGGCGCCATTGCATATGTTGGGAGATAGGCATGATGAACCGCAAGACCATTCTATGCGCCCTGTTTGCCGCCAGCGCGGCCGTTTTTGCAGGGCAGACCGCCATGGCCGCCGGCGAGGACACCAGCGAACCGCCGAAGAAAACCAAGACGAGCAGCGAATGCACCAACGGCAAGATCTGGGATGCCAAGAAGAACGCCTGCGTCAATGCCAAGAAGAGCGATCTTAGCGACGACATCCTCTTCGAGGCCGCCCGCGAGCTTGCCTATGCCGGCCAGTATGAGAACTCCATCAAGGTCCTCGGCGCCGTCAAGGATCAGAAGAGCGCCCGCGTGCTGAACTATCTCGGCTATGCCAACCGCAAGGCCGGGCGCATGGAGCTCGGCATGCAGTATTACAAGCGCGCGCTCCAAGCCGACGAGAACTATATCCTCGCCCGCTCCTACATGGGCCAGGCCCTGATCGAACAGGGTCAGGTAGAGGATGCCCGCGTGCAACTGGTCGAGATTCGCGATCGCGGCGGCGAAGACACCTGGGCCTATCGCTCGCTGCTGCAGTCTTTGGGCGGCGTCAGGCAATATTGATGCATGCCCACTGCCTTCCCGAACCTGGGAAGGCAGCCGCGGCATCGATCCTTGAAGCGTCTCCTCAGTTGCGCTTCTTCTCGGTCCATTCCGGCGGCAAGCCCAGCGCGCCGCCGACAATGCCCGTGACCCCCGAGCCACGCCCGAAAACCGCGCAATCGGGATCGGTCGATTTGCCGGTAACCGCATAGGACACGCTATTCGAGACGTTCTTCATCGACGGCAGCTCGAAGTCGGACTTCATCGGATCGTTCGACTTTGCCAGCATCGCGCTGAAATCGTCGGAAAAGTCTCCGGCAAGCTCGAAGGCGTCGGCGGCAGTCGACGCGCGCGAACCGCTGGTGACGATGTTTGCCCCCCGCGCCCAGGTCAGACCCGCGATCTGTTTGCCTCTGGCATCGAAGGCCTCGGCTTCGACCGATAGATTGCCGAGACCGATCGGAAGGCGCGGAACCGGGACAGGCGAGACTTTCGAAGCGACACTCGACACGCCGGCAACGACGGCGTTGGTGGCTTTCACCTTCGTTACAACGGAACGCACCGCCATATCCGCCGGCTTCGACACCGGAACGACATCGAAATGCGCGCTTAGCGCCTCGCACAGCGAGCGGTCGATCGCCGTCGCCACCAGCTTCTTCTGGGGGTCGCCGAGGGTGCCGACATCGGCATTGGAGGCAAAGGTCGTCGGGATCAGATGCACGGTCTTGACCGTCTTGGTCGAAGCGGCATCCACCCGATACTTGGTCTTGGTTACCATCCCGTCGCTTGCGACGAAATCCTTGTAGGAGGACAGCGAACCGGTTTCGCTGAGAGACGCACTCTGGCAACCGGCGAGGCCCGCCAGGGATACGGTCAAGCCGGCCACCCGCAAGAATTTCGGAGCGGGGCGCCACCCGCCATCACGCAGTCGCCCTGTGGAAGGTCGACCGTCATTTCGTCTCTCGCCGCATGCATGCTCGTTCATTGACGCGTCCTCTGTGATCGACCTGGAGTTGTGCGGATGAGTGCCGATCAGATTCGGGCCGAACTTTGACGCAATGCCGGCCCACCCTTGCAGTTTACGGTAACGACCGCCCTGCGAGACGACATGCGGATCGGCAAGGGTTTTTGGGATAACGGCGAAAGAAAGAGCAGATTTCGCTTTCCGATCCGTGACTTCCCTTGCAGACTAACGGTCAAATGTTTCATATCATTCACCGTGGAATTACCTGGCGAATAAAGACACGATCCCGCACGTTTCATTTGGAAGAGCAATGCGCCCAGCGGCAGAAACGAAGGACTTCAGACGCGACTTGGTCAGCTTGCTGCCCAAATTGCGCCGCTTCGCGATGACATTGACGCGCAATGCACATGATGCCGATGATCTTGTCCAGGAAGCTTGCGAAAGAGCGATTACGCGCAGTCACCTCTGGAACGGAGAAGGCCGGCTCGAAAGCTGGATCTACGCCATGACGCGCAACCTCTGGATCGACGAGATCCGCAAACGGAAAGTCCGCACCGGCAGCGGTACGGTCGACGTGTCCGACCAGGACGAACTGAGCATCGAGGCCTCCGCCGAGAAAGCCGTCTACGCCAACCAATTGCAGAAGATGATCCTCTCGATGCCTGAGGGCCTGGCAAGCACCTTCCTGCTGGTCAATGTCGAAGGCCACAGCTACCGCGAGACTGCCGATATCCTCGGTATCCCGATCGGCACGGTGATGAGCAGGCTGTCGACCGCGCGGTTGAGGCTCGCCGCGATGATCTCCGAAAACACCGAAAGGAGGGCATGACCGTTGCAGCAAACAAAAGGTCACGCGCTCGAAGTCCGGTTGTGCGCCTATATCGATGGCGAACTCGGCGAGGCAGAAAAGACTGAACTCGAGACGCTCCTCGCCCGCGACGAGGAAGCCAAGGCGTTGTTTGAAAAGCTGAAGGCCGGCAGCGCCTTCGGCAACACGGCATTCGAGGATTTCCTTCATGATCCCGTGCCGCTGGCGCTGGTGCGTCAGATCAAGCAGGGCTCCGGCATCAATCCCAAGGCGGAACGCGTGACGATCGCTGCCGCCAATGTGCGCAGCGTGCGCATCTGGCCGCGGGTGATGGCTGCTTCCGTGGCGCTGGTGCTGGTCGGTGGCTTCACCGGGTTTATCATCGGCACGGCCAACCACGCCGGCGAGCCGACAAGGGTCGCCTCCGCCCGCACCTGGCTTGACGACATCGCCGACTACCACCGCATTTATTCCCGCCAGAAGGAACGGCTCGTCGAGGTCCCGGCCTCCGAAGCGCCGAAGATCGAGACTTGGCTCGCCTCCAGCGTCGGCGTCCCGTTCACCATTCCCAACCTCACCGGCAAGGGTCTGAACTTCGAGGGTGCGCGTCTGCTCGTCGCCAACAGCAAACCCGTCGCGCAACTTATCTATCGCAATGCCGATGGCGACGTGTTTGCCATCTGCTTCCTCAAGGACAGCGACAGCCCGCAGTCAGACAAGTTCTCCGAAAGCATCCGCGACAATCTCGGCATGGTTTCCTGGCAGCGCGGCGGCGCGTCTTTCGTGCTCGTCGGCCCGTCGGCCAGCATCGGTCTGCACGATCTGGCCGAAGCGGTCTCCACGACAATCTGAGCCGCGACCTCCGCCTGAACCAGGCAACGGAACCATGGCAGCGCCTGTTGCCAGGGTGGATCGTGTTGCCGTCAAAATCAGACATCGACCGCAGCGCGGCAGACTGCATCATCCGCGCGAGCGGCCCTATGCCGAGCCGGGCTGATGTTAGCTCAAGCGGAAATTTTTGCAGGCAACCAAATAGTTACACCTGCTTTCCCGGCCTAAAATACATATGCTGCACCGAAAAAAATTTCGCTCCGAATTGCCGTTTCGCAACACCCGCAAAATTGGCAAAACCCGGCAAGAAAAAACCAACGGTTGACATATCAATACTTTGTCTATATCTCTGACAAATCGATATTTGCTTGCTGAACTTTGGTTACCGCGCATTTAGCAACTGCGCCCTGACGAACCTTCCTTTCAAAAATCGCTATCTTCATCCGCAGCGCTTG
>NZ_LMCO01000025.1:0-65169 GCF_001424825.1 Ensifer sp. Root31
GAACGGCGTCGCCGGGATCTACGAATATCTCCAGACCAAAGCCATCTGGCTCTCGACAGCCAAAGAGATCGCAAACCCATTCGTTATCGGCTGAAGCAGCGGAGGAAATAATGAGAAAAGGCGCAGAAATACTCGCTGACGAACTTGCCGTTAACGGCGCAGACATCATCTATCATGTACCCGGCGAGAGCTTTCTCGTTGCTCTCGACGCCCTAGCCACACGCCACCCGCAAATTCGCTCGATTAGTTGCCGGCATGAAAATGGCGCGGCCCAGATGGCGGAAGCATATGGAAAGCTGACTGGAAAACCCGGCATCGCCTTCGTGACACGCAGCCCAGGGGCAACGAACGCGGTGAATGGGGTGCATACCGCATTCCAGGATGCTTCGCCGATGATCCTGATCGTAGGCCAGGTTAAGCGTTCCATTCTTGAGCGCGAGGCCTTCATGTCCTACGACTTCCGCACCATGTTCGGCCCCATGGCGAAGTGGGTGGCGCAGATCGATGATCCTACCAGGATTCCCGAATTCGTCCAACGAGCTTGGGCCACGGCGCTTTCGGGGCGCAAAGGACCGGTGGTCCTGATTGTTCCCGAAGATGTACTGGAAGAAGAATGCGACGTGGCGGTTTCCGCGCGGCCTGCCGTGGCGTCGCACGCAGGCGCTCCACGGGGGGAGGATCTCAATCAGATCTTCTCAATGCTCGCAGAAGCAACAAAGCCGCTGGTAGTTGTCGGTGGGTCGGGCTGGAGCGAAGCGGCGCGCGAGGACATTCAGCAGTTCGCCACTCGTCTTGGCTTACCGGTGGTCACGACTTTCCGCCGACGCGACATCATCGATCATCGCCTTGACTGTTACGTCGGGGAGATCGGTATCGGCGCAAACCCGGCGCTGCTCGCACATATACGCGAAACTGACTTCATCTTGATGTTGAACGACGCGTTAAGCGATGTGAACACGATCGGTGCGGGCTATATGGAGGGCTTCACCCTATTTTCGATCCCACATCCAAAGCAAAAGATCGTCCACGTGATGGCCGATCACGGCGACCTCAATCGAGTGTTCCAAGTCGATTTGGCGCTTGTGGCGGACAATGGCGCCACTGCCCAAGCGTTGGCAAGTCGACCGGCATCTCGACGTCCTGAACACGCCGAGTGGAGCGCAAGGCTTCGTGCGACACTCGTGAAAGAACTCGAGCCGCAGCCATGCCCAGGAGATATCGACCTGCCCAAGGTCATGGGCTGGCTACGTGAGCGCCTGCCAGCCGATGCAATCGTCACGAATGGCGTCGGAGCGTACGCTACTTGGAGCCAGCGCTACTTCCCCCATTATCTCTTGCACACCCAGCTTGGCCCGATCAGTGGCTCGATGGGTTATTCACTGCCGGCCGCGATCTCGGCCAAAATCGCTCATCCCGAGCGTGTCGTGGTGGAGTTCGTCGGCGACGGCTGCTTCCAAATGAGCAGTGAGGAACTGGCCACGGCCGTACAATACGGGGTGAATATCATCATCGTTCTCTACAACAACGGACTATACGGCACGATCCGTATCCACGAGGAAAACCGTCTGGAAGGACGAGCCAATGGCACGGAACTAACGAATCCTGATTTCTTACTGCTCGCGAAGGCATACGGCGCCCATGGCGAACAGGTGAGCCGCACCGAGGAATTCGCGCCGGCCTTCGAACGCTGCCTTGCGGCCGGCAAACCGGCATTGATCGAACTGGTGATCGATCCGGAAGCCATCCACTGCCGCTATTCGCTGAGCGATCTGCGCGCCCGGCGCGCGGCCAAAGAATTCAACGGGGAGTGAACATCCGCCGCACGCATCTTTGTGCGCGCGCAAGCTCCGGGTGCACTGAAAAGTGGTTCCGGTTTATGCCGGGGCAGCGGTTTCTGCCAGCTTTCATTTGTCTGACGGGAGGAGTCACAAATGTACATGAGGCATCTTGTTACCAGTCTTGCAATTTTGGCGTCTTGGGTTGGAGTAGCCGCCGCGGAGGAATGTGCTCTACGTGTAACGACATGGGGTGGCAGCTACCAGGCCACCTATCAAGCCGTAGCGGAGAAATTCGAAAAGGACCACAATTGCCGAATCGAATGGGTGGTGGGTGCGAGCCCCGACCACCTGATCAAAGCGCGGCTGGGCCAAGTCGATGTAGTCACTAATACGCTGCTCAACTCGATCGCCGGTGAAAAGGAGGGGCTCTGGCAGAAACTCGACCCTGCGAAAATCCCGAACATGGCGAATCTTTACCCGAACGCGAATTACTCGCCCTACACAATCTTCGCGAACGTTGGCGACTACGTGTTGGCCTACAACAAGGATAAAATCACCACCGCACCCACAAGCTGGGATGAGCTTTGGAAGCCAGAGTACAAGAATCACGTTGTCATTTACGGGATCGACCATATCCCGACGCTTAGTCTTACCGTTATGGAGGCTGAGCAGAACGGCGGCGGCATCGACAACATCGACCCCGGCCTCAATCGTATAGCTGAACTGATCAAAAGCGGGAATTTGATCGGCTCCCTGGACGTCGAAAGCCAGATGGTTTCCCTGTTCGAGACCGAGGACGCCTGGTTAGGAATGCTCGCCACGGGACGGATGAAGGAGTTGCTGTCGAAGGGCGTCAAGAATGTCGGTTTCGTGCGTCCTGACGAAGGAACATTCCCCCTTATCTCCAGCATAAACATCCACAAGGATGCAAAGGACGCGCAAATGGCAGCGGCCTTCGTGAACTACATTCTTAGCCCTGAAGTCCAGGTCGCCTTTGCGACGCGGAATCTCTATGCGCCGACGGTGAAGAATGCCGAAATACCCATGGATTTCGAGTTCCGCGATTTGCTTGTGCAGAACGAGGCTTTCGACCGTCTCTATCTTCCCGACCAAGCAAAAATCACCAGCAACAAGGCGGAGTGGCAGAAGCAACTGAACCAAAAGGCCACGCGCTAAAGCAAAGACGCCGTGGTTGCCCGAGACCGTTCGGGCCCACGGCTACCGATTTCGCGACGCCTTTCGGTAGGGCGCGCTGCCTGCGGGCAGACGCCAAAACAGGATAATGCAACCATGTCGAATGAATCAATTCAGGTCCAGGGGATCATGAAGCGTTACGGCTCGCTGTTGGCCGTCGAAGATGTGTCCTTCAATGTTGGACAAGGAGAGTTCGTGTCCCTGCTCGGGCCAAGCGGTTGTGGCAAGACTACGACGCTTAGAATGATTGCTGGGTTTGTCGATCCTTCCGGCGGCGTACTTCGCGTTCACGGTCGCGATGTCACCCATCTACCGCCGGAGAAACGCGAGCTGGGTTTCGTGTTTCAAAATTATGCGCTCTGGCCCCACATGACCGTCGCCGAGAACGTGGCTTTCGGTCTGAAGCTCCGCAAGAAAAGCCGGAACTTCATTCGTGACAAAGTCGCCGAATCGCTCTCGACCACCGGGCTTTCAGGTTATGAAGACCGCCTCCCGCGCCAGCTTTCAGGTGGTCAACAGCAGCGCGTCGCACTTGCCCGTGCGCTCGCGCTAGAACCTCAAGTTCTACTGATGGACGAGCCGCTCTCAAATCTCGATCGCGCACTTCGCGTGACCATGCGCCGTGAACTAAAGGAGCTTCAGGCGCGGATGAAAATGACGACGCTTTATGTCACCCATGATCAGGAGGAAGCGCTTTCGATGTCGAACCGCGTCGTGATCATGAATAAGGGACGCGTGGAACAGGTTGCGGCCCCCTACGAGCTCTATGAGAACCCCGCGACTAGTTTTGTGGCTGATTTTGTCGGGATCACAAATTTTCTTGAAGGCATTGTCGCTGGCGCAGACGGCGAGAGGTTGGCGGTGAAGTTGGTCTCAGGTCAGGTTTTGCGGGCGGTCAATAAGAAACCTGTTGCCCCGGGCACCAAAGTGCGCGCGCTCATTCGTCCTGAGCGAGTGACCCTTAAAACAGGACGCATTGACGGCGACAACGTTTTAACTGGCCAAGTAATTCTATCGGAATATTTCGGAGCCTTGCTCCGATATTCAATGCGCCTCGACAGCGGGGACATCTTGCGAGCAGAAGTTCACAACTTCGACAGCGTCATCGAGAACGGTACCCGTGTCTGGATTTGCGCATTACCCGAGCATGTGCGTGTGATCGCGCACGAGAAAGGGGTCTAAGATGTTTCGACACCTTCTCCCCTTGTTTTCGCCGGCGTTGCTCGCGCTGATGATTTTCGTCGCCTTTCCAATGGTTTGGGTGTTTCGCACCAGCTTCAATGAGCTTGCGGAAGGAGCATACATCGTTGAAGCCATGACCCTGGAGAATTATACTCGTTTCCTGGGCGACCCCTGGTACTTGGTTAATACTCTTTGGTTCTCGGTCCGCATCGCAGTTGTAGCCACTGCAATCTCCGTTATCTGCGCGTATCCAGTCGCCCTCTACATCGCAAAGACTTCGGGGCTGCAGCGTAATATACTGATGGCGATGACCATGGCCCCCCTCCTCATCGGTCTGGTCACGCTGGTCTATGGTTGGATCGTAATCTTCCGCGGCGGCGGCCTCATGAACTCGCTGATGCTTGCGGTCGGAATCTACGACCAACCCGTGCGCTATATGTGGGATATAAAAGGAGTGATCATTCTACTCGTGTACATCGGTACACCGTACGTCGTGCTATCTCTGCTCGATTCAATAGAACGAATTAGCCCTTACCTCATCGAAGCCGCACGCAATGTTGGCGCTACTCGGTGGACCACATTCTGGAAGGTCGTATTTCCGTTATCGGCACCCGGACTGTACGCTGGTCTTGTAATCGTCTTCTCATTGAACTTTGCTGCTTTCGCGGTGCCTTTGATGATCGGTGACAGCAATACTCAAATGATCGGTCTCGTGATTTACCGCGAGGCGCTCCTGAATAATGACCTTCCCTTCGCCTCTGCTCTTTCCGTGATCATGGTCTCGGTGAATGCACTCATCATCGTTGGCATGTCCGCGCTCGCCGGCCGCCTCATCCTTAACCGACTGGAGGCAAAACGATGATCCGGCTTGATCTCGGCATTATTGGGCTGCGGCTTATCACACTGTTGTTGATGGTGTTTCTGATTCTTCCCATCGCGGTGACGTTGATCGTGGCGATCAATCCACGCGAATTTGTCTTGCCGCCGAACGGGTTCACCCTTGACTGGTTCAGAGCGGCTTGGAGCTCGCAGACCTTCCTGCGAGGGATGAGTGTCAGCTTAGTATTAGGGGTCGCGGCAGCGTTTCTTGCCAATGCTCTGGCGCTACCAGCCGCCATTGCGCTCGTGCGCAACAATTTCCCGGGAAAAGGCGCGATCAACCTGCTTCTCATGACGCCGCTGCTAATCCCGACGACGATCCTCAGTCTCGCGCTGTACATCTATTTCGTACGAATTGGCTATGGATCGGGTCTTTTGCCGCTACTTGTAGGCCATACAATCCATATTATGCCCTACGCTGTGCGGATTCTGACCGCCAGCCTGCTGAACTTTGACCCTTCGTATGAAGAAGCGGCACGCAATGTTGGGGCTGGACGTGTCCGAACTTTGTTCTCGGTAACCCTGCCGGTGATCCGCACTGGATTGATATCCAGCTTTACACTCTGCTTCATTCTGTCTTGGAATGATTTTCCGATTTCGGTCTTCCTCGCCCCTCCTGCTTGGACGCCGCTTCCGGTTGAGCTCTACTCGTATATTAAGTTTCAGTACGACGCAGTTGCTGCCGCGCTGGCCAGTTCACTAATCTTGCTGTCGGCCGTGGCGATGGTGGTTATCGACCGTCTTGCCGGACTACGCAGGGTACTGCGTTCTTGATCAAGGACGACTATTGGGCCGATTCGTCGGCCAAATCCAGAGACTTACCCACGAAGAAAGGTCACTGTCCTTGAGGGCAGGACTATAGGAGTTGATATATGAAAAACCGTATATTTGCTGGCGTTCCATCGGAGGATCAAGCAGGCTACGCAAAAGCCGTAATCGTGGGAACAACCGTCTATGTCTCGGGGACGACAGGGCGGGATCCGGTTACTGGTAATTTTCCCGACAGTGCGGCTGAGCAAGCAAGAAATGCGTTTGCTTCCATCGAAAAAGCGCTACGGCAGGCAGGTGGTAGCCTCTCAAACGCTGTTGTTAGTCGAGTGTATGTGATCGATCAAGTTAGCGCCGCGCAAGTCACGCCGGTGTTGGGCGAAGTTTTTGGTGATATCCGGCCGACGAGCACGATGCTCATTTGCCAAATTCCGGTGTCAGGGGCGAAAGTCGAGATCGAAGTCACCGCCTCGCTGGATTCTTGACCAGGCTTGAATGTCCCCCGGCGACCCGGGGGGCAACTTGCCGGGCTGCGCCCAGCCCCGGCACTTTCGCGAGACGGCCAGGACAGAGTTGCAGTCGAGCCGGAACATGGTCGGCTCCGATCCGGTCATGCGGATGGTGGTGCCGGGCATGCGACAGGGGTACCTTCGTGGATATCCGCTACGATCCGCTTGATGCTCTGTGTTCGGGAAGCGTAAGCGATCAACAGGCCAGCCGCCTCGGTTCCATATCCCTTTCCCCACGCGGCCCTATTCAGGCGCCAGCCGATTTCGACATCCAGTCCGACTTCGTTGTGGGGCACCAGCATGACCCAGCCTAGAAATCGGCCGGGATCGTCTTTGGCGATGATAGGCCAGTACCGAGCCCGTCCCCATAGTTCCTTGAAATACGCTCTCGAACGAAGCGCTCATGCTGGATCGGGTCGTCCCACGGACCAGCGACGAATCGCGCAACCTCGGGGTCGCGATCCATTGCCGGGTATAGTTCAAGGTCCTGGATCGAACGGGGCCGAAGATGGAGGTGGTCGGATTCCAAGATGGCAACATTGCAATGGTCTCGTTTGATCACCGTCAAAGGGGATTCCTCTGCGACCCACCTATGTTTGCGTTCCTCGAACATACAGTCGGAGTTAGTTCACGCCGCCCAGTTGACATGTCTCAACGCGCCAGTTATGGAACGATCATTACAAAAGAATCAAGGCGGTCTGCCATGGCGCGTCCAAGACAGTTCGAGCATGAGCGGGTAATCGACGCCGCGATGAATGTATTTTGGCGCAAGGGTTTCGAGGCGACCTCGGCACAGGACTTAGTTGATGCCACGGGGTTAGGGCGAGGCAGTCTCTACAACGCCTTCTCGAGCAAAGAGGGACTCTATCTGGAGGCTCTTCGTCGCTACAAAGAGCAGGCGTTGCATGACGTTGGCCGACTTGAGGAGGGCGGCAACGCTAAGGGGGCCGTCCGAAACCTACTTTTCTACGTCTTTGAGTCCGATTTGTCAGGCACGCCGCGCCGCGGTTGTCTTGCGACGAACGCGGCCATAGAGCGCGCGAGTCATGACGAAGACGTGGCGACGCTAGTGCGGGAAAACCTGGAGATAGTGAGAACTGGCCTTGAGCGAGTTCTTAGGCTGGGACAGGAGGCAGGTGAGGTGGCAGCCGGCCGAGATCCCGAGGTGCTTGCCGCCTACTTCCTCAATGCCATCCAGGGCCTCCGGGTGCTTAACAAGGTCAATCTGCCGACGAGTCGCGAGCAACTCACCGAAATGATCGAACTGATCCTTAACGTTCTGTGAGTGGGGCACACCCTCGGCACACCTTGACTCTTTGTCGCGTTTTGGAATGAACGTACCAAAACCACTTCATCCGGCGGAAGCTGAACCAGGAAGTACCTAATGAATGAGCATGGAAATGGCGGAAGAATATTTCTGCTAACTGCAGTAGTGGCGCTCTCTTTAAACCTTCGTCCGATCGTGGCCGCGGTTGGCCCGTTGGCCGATATCATTACGAAGTCGGCCCAGATCACCTCTACCGAGATCGGCCTTTTCACGACTCTGCCAGTGTTGCTGATGGGAATAGGCGCAATGTGCGCCAAACATCTTAGAAGTTCTTTCGGTGAGATAAGGGGCATCACAATCGGGGCATTGGCCATCGTTTTGGGATGTCTGGGTAGAGCGTGGTTCACAACAGGCGGCGGATTGTTGATCACGGCAGCGCTGGCCGGGTCCGGAATTGCTGTGGTTCAGGCGCTCGCGCCGGGCTTCATCAAGCGGAACTTCGGAACCTCTACAGGCCGTGTAATCGGGTTCTATTCGACAGGGATTGTGACGGGAGCTGCGATATCATCTGCGACCGCGTCCAGTTTCGCGGAGAAGCTTGGTTGGCCGCTCGCGCTAGCGTTCTGGTGCGGGCCCGCATTGGCAGGGGTGGCGTTATGGATCGCTGCTTCACGTAGCGCGAATGGTGCCATCGCGCCCTCGACTGTGGTCCAAGGCTCGCAAGTAAGCTTTTGGCGCTTTCCGCGCAGTTGGTCTCTACTTGTATTCTTCGGGATCGGGACGGGAGCATTCATGCTTGTCATGTCTTGGCTTCCTCCGTTCTATCTGGAGCTAGGCGCCAGCCGCGTGACCTCGGGCTATCTCGTTGCAGGGCTTACGCTGGTCGAGGCGGTCACAGCGCTTGTGCTTTCCGCATCTATCCATCGCTTCCCCGACCGACGGGTGCCACTTTGCGCGTCGCTGGTCACAATTTTTGCAGGTTTGGTATGCCTGCTCGTGGCCCCGCTTCCGCTCGCAATACCGGCCATCGTGCTGCTCGGTATTGGCATCGGCATACTCTTCCCGCTCTCCATTATCGTGGCGATCGATCACATCAACGATCCAACGCAGGCGGGTGATTTCACTGCATTCGTTCAAGGGGGCGGTTACGTGATCGCCAGCTTCGTTCCTTTGGTTGCCGGTAGCCTGCGGGACGCCTTTGCATCGCTGACTCATGCCTGGATGTTGATGGCTGTTTGCATCGCTGGGCTGCTGATTTTGGCGATTCGCTACTCGCCTGCAAGTTACCGGGCGTTCAGGGATAAAATCGCCGCGCGGAATGCGGCGCATCAGTTCACGGCTACAAACGATAGGAGAGTTGCATGACGGATCAGCTTAAAATCACGCGCGTCGCGGTATTGGGAACAGGCATTATGGGCGCTCCCATCGCCAAAAACCTTGCTCTCAAAGGCTTCGAAGTACGCGTTTGGAACAGAACGAAGCCGAAGGCGGAAGCGCTTGCTTCGGACGGAATTCAAGTCGCGGACACCCCGGAGGAGGCGGTTCGGAACGCGCAGGTCGTCCTAACCGTCCTCAATGACGGAGAAACCGTAGGCAAGGCAATCCGGGCCGCTGCCGCCGGGATGGAAGCAGGGACCCTCTGGGCACAGATGAGCACGGTCGGCGAAGCAATGACGAAGTCTTTGGCCAAACTAGCGGCCGAGTTGAAAGTTGTTTTCTATGACTCGCCTGTGCAAGGCTCAAAGGCTCCGGCCGAGCAAGCTCAACTGGTGATCCTTGCCTCAGGACCGGTGCATACCCGCGACAAAATCGAAGCCGTCTACAATGCCATCGGCAGGAAGACCGTTTGGGTTAGCAATGACGGCGCTGAGGCTGCCAGCAACCGACTAAAGCTCGCCCTGAACCACTACGCCTTCACTCTGACGCATGGAATCGCCGAAAGTCTTCGGCTGGCAAAAGCTCTGGGTGTGGATCCTAAACTTGTCCTTGATGTCGTAACTGGCGGGCCGATGGACAACGCATACTTTCAGATGAAGGGCGCGGGAATCCTGGCCGAAGTTTATGGTCCGAGTTTCACGGTGACGAACGCCTTGAAGGACGCACGGCTTATCCTGGAGGCAGCCGAGGGTGTGGGGATGCAAGCGGACGTCGCCCGGGCCAGCGCGGACCGTTTCCAAAGGGCGGTTGAGCAGGGGCATGGCGAAAAAGATATGGCTGCGAGTGCTCTGGTAAGCTGAAAAACGCTTTGAACGCGGCGGCGGTATATAGCCGCCGTCGCCGACTCCGAGCATTTACTTGAAGAGGCGTTGCTAGCCATCGAGTTCCCCCGAATGTGGCTGCCATTTAGACGCATATAACGGGCGCAGGCGAACGGATTTCGCGCCACGAAGCCGGGCAGGGCGCCAACGTCCATCATCGAAAGGGAGGTATCAACGTGACGAAAAGCCCCGGAGCGTGAGGCAGCTTAGGCACCTACGGGCAGTTGGACACAACTACATAGTGCCAGAGGGAGCCGGTAGTAAGGCTACAGTTTCAGCGCCTTCCGTAACTGGGCGTCGTCGACGCCCAGATGCTGTAGCCGCGCGAGTTCATCGCACATGCACCACTGCTCAACAATTCGCCCTCCTGCGCAACAGAAGATCGAAATCTCATGGATCTCGATGCGGCGTCCTGTTGGTTAGATGCCCCAGAATGGACCCTCATGTGTCCCGGTTGAAACGTAGCGAGACGCGACGCGGTCGCCGGATTCAAAAATGTCCTTGATGTCTTCGTACCAATCCGGAAACGCTGCGCGAATTCTGTTCACTCCGAAATGGATACCTTCGATACCTTTTCGCGTAAGGTCGACAACATGGCAGCGTCATTCATGATCGTGCCTGCGCCGAAGAGACGTAGCATCCTGGCGTCGAGAGTGGAGGCAATGGCGGAAAGTGTCTCAATCCTGCAACCAGGTGTGACAGTGATTCCGGCGAGCGTGATTGTTCGAAACGCCTGGATCGAACTCCGTCTGCTTGCACCGGCCCGAGAAGGGCATGGCGGGACGGAACGAATCCTCCTCGGAGGTGGGGTGTTTGACGAGCCGACCTGCCAGTAGCACGCAGTCGCCGAAGGCGAGCCAGACGCCCGCCGGCTGTTTCATTTCGCTTTCGAGCGCCAGTTGGAGATTGTTCTCGGCATCTCTTCGGGTTACGAGCGGCTTCATAGCTCCCGTAACCACCAGTATTCCGATTCGTCCCACCAATGCCTGACTAACGGCGGCGCTGGTGACAGCCATGGTGTCCGCCCCTGCGTGACGATCACGCCTGATACTCCCCACCTTTGAACGGTCGAAATGATGACGTTCCAGTAAACGAAGTTGATGTCCGCACTGATTATGATGGGATCGAAACTTTCGATCGTTGTACTGATACTCAGCGCGACAAGCTTCCTCGCGGCGCGCTGAGGCCTCCTGAAGGTCCAAGTCCGAATTCCGTTTCGCGGATTCCAATTGTGCCAGTGTGGATCAGGAGAATGGCCGCCTTGCCGCCACCTTTTCGCGGGCCGTCGAGATCAAGGCGTACCCGACGGGCGAGTTCCGTTAAGCCGCTGTTCGAATTCATGCCATCGTCTCGCGTGGACGGCATTTCTGGAAGCTTATTGGCATGCTCTCCGTGCACCACCAACTGGAAATTGAATACAATCTTGCGGGAAAGGGGTGAACTGCATTAGATTCGAGAAAAGATTGTGGGTGATTTGAATGCGGAAGAAAGCAAAAAGCGAAGTCAACAAGCCAATTTTGCGGGGGGCGGAGGTTTCAAGGGCTATCCGCAATTACCTGCTCGATGGCGATCTCGCGCCTGGAAGCCGTATCAACGAAGTCCAGCTTGCGTCGAACCTCGGGGTTTCGCGGACGCCCGTTCGCGCGGCCCTCCAGGCATTGGCGGGGGAGGGGCTCGTCGAGTATAAGGACAACCGCGGCTTCTTCGTGCGTGAATTCCAGTTGTCTGATGTTCTAGACGCCTTTGAGATGCGCGCTCTCGCCGAAGGATTTGCAGTCCGCCTGGCTGCCGAGCGTGGCATTTCACCGCAGAGCGAACTGGACGTCGAAAAAGCTTTGGCCCTTGGCCGGAAGGCACTTTCAGCTGAGACCTCCGAGCAGGCCAGGACAGACTATTCGGCTTCTAATGAGGCATTCCACCGTGCAATTCACGATGCTTCACGATCGCGCTTAGTGAAGGATGTAGTGGCATTGTGCAACAGCGTCCCTCAGACCATCTTTCGCAACGTGATGTCATTCTCCATGGAGACGCTTGCCCATCGTGTCGAGCAGCATGAGGCAATCTATGAAGCGATAATTGCCCGAAAGCCGAAAGAGGCAGAGGACATCATGAGAACGCACGTGCTCGATGTCCGGCGAGCAATTATGCGCGATATGTCCCGCAAAAGCGGTGCCTGACCTTTTTATTCCGTATTCTGAACGCTGAAACCTCGGCATGTCCATCGCGCCGAAGGGCGTTGTTCGCTCGCGCTAATATACGTCGAGGCGGGATTGTGTGCGGAGGTTGAGTGAAGTGTAGTAATTGAATGCAATTTTGTGCATTGACTAGAAAATTGCATTATATATGCTTCTGGCATCACCAATTAGGGATTGGATGCCAACATGACGATCGAATTCGCGTACAAGCCGAAAGTGATCCCTATCGAGGGAGAAGAGATTAGTTTTGCGGTCCGTCGCATTTATTGTGTCGGAAGGAACTATCTCGATCATATTCGGGAGATGAAAGAAGGTGACGAGCGCGACCCGCCGTTCTTCTTCCAGAAACCGGCAGACGCTATTGTTCCCAGTGGCACTTCCGTTCCATACCCCTCGGCGACAACCGACCTTCAGTTCGAAGGAGAATTGGCTGTGGCGATAGGCAAGAAGGGTCGTGCGATCCGCGCGGAAGACGCCTTCGATCACGTTTTTGGCTACGGCATCAGCATCGACCTCACGCGACGAGATCGCCAATTCGAATGCCGGGACATGAGCCGCCCGTGGGAGGCCGGGAAATCCTTTGATCACTCGGCCCCTTGCGGCAACCTTGTGCGACGCGCGACTGCCGGCAACCTCAGCACAGGCGGTTTAACGCTGCTGGTGAACGGGGAGACCAAGCAGAAGAGCGACATCTCGCTGATGATTTGGGGCGTCGCCGACATCATCGCGCACCTATCAGCCCAATACACCCTCGAACCGGGAGATATTATCCTCACCGGTACGCCTGCTGGCGTTGGGCCCGTCGTTCCCGGTGACATCATTGACGTAGTTTTCGATGGGCTCCCGAAGCTGTCTGTAACCATTGCACCGCCGCTAACTTGAGAGAACCATCATGCTTCCGACCGAAAGAATACAGTACTCAGCAATCACGGAGCGCCCTGCGCTAAAACTGCCGGGCGGCAAGCGCATGATTGTCTGGGTGATCGTCAACATTGAAGAGTGGGATCCGAAAGCGCCAATGCCGCGGACCGTCCTCACTCCTCCAGCCGGCGGTTCGCCGTCGCCCGATATCCCGAACTGGGCTTGGCATGAATACGGCAACCGCGTGGGTTTCTGGCGTCTACTTGAGACATTGGATCTGCATCGGATCAAGGCCTCGCTGGCAATCAACGGGACGGCCGTCGAAAGCTACCGGCCCATCTCGCAGGCCGCACTAGACCGTGGCTGGGAGTTCATTGGGCATGGCTACTCCCAGAAGAACATGCAGAAGGTGGAGAACGAGCGCGAAGACATTCAGCGCACTACCCAAGCAATTGAAGGCTTTACTGGCCGCCGACCGCGCGGCTGGCTTGGACCCGGCCTCACAGAGACTTGGGAAACTCCGGATATCCTTGTGGAAGAGGGGTACGAGTACGTCTGCGACTGGGTACTCGACGACCAACCGGTACGGCTGAAAACACGGACCGGAGAAATCGTGAACGTTCCATACACGCAGGAATGCAATGACGTGGCGATGATGCTCATCCAGCATCATCCGGCGCCAGAATACTACCAGCGCGGGATCGATCAGTTCGAGCAGATCTACGCGGACTCTGCAGAGTCGGCACGCGTGATGGCACTGGTCGTGCATCCATACATCATGGGCGCACCACATCGGGCGCGCTACTTTCGCGATCTGTTGGGTCAAATCGCCGCCTACGATGACGTCGATTTCTGGACGGGTGAACAAATCCTGGATTGGTATGCAGCCAAGTAGCGACATGCGATCCTAGATCGCGTTTCACCGACGTCCCTGTCGAGTACTTTTTACTTTGGAGGAGAAACAATGCCAATTCTGCCGGGCCGCGATACGTTCGACCACATCGGCCTTATTACGGATCAGGAACAGCCCGACGAAACCTGGGTTGAGGAGAACCGCCTTTGGATCACCAATCCGCGTCAGCATCCCTACCATGTTGAGTTCCTGAGGTACGCAGAAGACAGTCCAGCGCCGCTGGCGCTACGTACGAAACCGCATGTCGCCTACCGAACCACTGACATCGAGGCTGCGATTGAGGGGCACAAAGTGGTCCAACCTCCCTTTGACCCATCGGGGGTGGGCTTTGTGAAGGTCGCGTTTATTGAAGTGGGCGATGCGTTGATCGAATTCATGCAGTATCGCGATCCTCACGAGGCTGGTTGGTTCTAGCGACATTGCTGAACCGAAGTGCCCGCTCGTTTGGTGATATCGACTAGGCGGGTTCTTCCACACTGCACACTGAATTTGACTTGAGCTTTGCGCCGTGAGCGGCGCACAGACGAAACCCTGTTTGCCAATTGGGAGGAGCAAATGGAACGCCACGGAAGTCTATACAATGACGACATAGCCCCGTCGGAAACTAGGAACTGGGGCGTGTTCAGCCTCATGTCGGTCTGGTTTACGATACTGCACAACATTGGTGTCTATACCGCCGCGGCGGGTTTGCTCCTAATTGGCATGCCTGCTTGGCAAGCCGGTTGCGCCATTATGCTGGCGCTAGTTTTCGCTCAGGTTTTCGCTCAGATAATCGGCAACATCGGGTACCGCCACGGCGTGCCGTTTCCGGTTCTTGCACGGGCAAGCTTCGGCGTGTTTGGTTCCAATCTTCCGGCTCTAATCAGAGCAGTAGTCGCAGTAGCTTGGTATGGCATCCAGACCTATCTCGCCTCACGCGCGGTCATCGTCCTACTCCTCAGCATTTCACCGCAACTTACCGATTTGGACAGTGGCGGTTTCCTGGGGCTCTCGACGATCGGATGGATTGCGTTTCTGGGTCTATGGGCCCTGCAACTGGTTGTCATGACACACGGTATCGAAACGATCCGTAGGTTCCAAAACTACGCAGGCGCGGCCATTTCGGTTGTCATGATCGCTCTTGCAATGATGCTTTACGTTCAGGTGGATGGCCAGATCAACTGGTCATACGGTGATCAGGGTCTGGCAGCCAAGGACAACTTCCTTGTTTTCTGTGGTGCGGTCGCGATCTTCTTCGCGATCTTCTCGACGCTGCTTTTGAACTTCTGTGACTTCACGCGTTTCGCGCCGAAGCAAAGCGATGTTTTCTGGGGCAATTTCTTTGGCCTTATAGTAAACGGGATCGTGTTCTGCCTCGTCGTGATCGTTATCACCTCGGGAGCAGAGCATGTGTACGGACGCGTGATCATTGATCCAACTGACATCCTCGCGGCGACCAATAATCGGGTGATTATGGGCTTGGGAGCAGTTCTCTTTATCTTTGCGACGATCGGCGTGAACGTGATCGCAAACGCCGTGTCTCCTGCTTATGACTTCGCCAGCGCCCTTCCCAAGTACATCAGCTTCACACGCGGTGCAGTACTTACCGCGGTATTGTCGGTATTCGTCATGCCGTGGAAGATGTATTCATCGACGGTAGCGATCAACTATTTTCTTGGAAGCATCGGGGCGCTCCTTGGGCCGATTTTTGGGGTGATGATCGCGGACTACATTTTCGTTCGCCGTGGTCAAATCGACACCGATGCCCTTTATTCGGCGAATCCCCACGGGCAGTATTTCTACTCGGGCGGCTGGAATGCAGCGGCATTGCAGGCGATGATCCCAGCGTCGATTGTGTCGGTCAGCATGGTGCTATTGCCAGCGCTTTCGGCTGTTGCTCCATACGCATGGTTCGTTGGGTCGTCTCTTGGGGCGGGCATCTACCTGTTCATCAATAGAAAGGGCATGGATCGCGGTTCGAATCCGATCGGGCTCAAGTCAGCACCGGCGGATTTGGGTTAGTGACGGCAACCCACGCATGTGCTGACGGTGGCGCCCCCAAGTGGGGGCGCCACCGCACCGTAAATAGAAAGGGCACGACATGAATGTGGCTGAGATGGGAAGGGTGCTTTTGGGCGCCGTGTTTGTTTTCGCAGGGCTACGCAACATCGGAAATAGGGAGACGATTGTCGCCGTTATGGCGAAACGCGGTGTACCGTGGCCTCGAGTCGCACTATTCAGCGGGGTGTTGCTTCAAGTGATTGCGGGCGGCGCCATTGTTTTCGGAGTATATACAGCCGGCGCAATGACAGCCCTTGCAATTTTCCTCGTGTTGGCGACGGTGATTTCCTTCGACTTCTGGAGGCATCAAGGAGGCGATCGAACAGCGCGTTTGAATGGTTTTATAGCGAACGCGGCTTTGATCGGCGCAATCCTCGCAACGGTGAACTACTGAGAACCAATAACTGCGACTCTCTGGTGGGCGTCCGTCTCAGTGTAGACTGCCAATGCCATGCGGTGTGACCGATACGGGAATTGGTTGTCGTCTGGTGCGATCTCGATGTGTTCGAAACTTCGGCGTCCCGTGTCACATTGACATATGTGGACGGCTCCCACTTGCAAGTGTTTTCTGCAGATATTTTCGATCGGATCGCTTGCTTCCATATGTGCGGCCTTTGGGTGTGGTCGCACATGACCACTGGCCAAGATGGTTTCCGCAACGCGTGTTCCTAACAAGGCATCGGCTTAGAATGGCCACTGGCAATGACGGATTGTCACGCGTCTCGGATCGATCGATCGCACCATCTGCCTTCTCTTGCAAGTTCACAGCATCAGCCCAACACGGTTGCATTCATATCATGCCCGCCGTCATGGCTAATCTGCTATGCTGCCAGTGTTTGTCCTTCCTGTCGCCGATATGTTTCGCCGCTCACCATAAGCTTCCAGGCAATACGAGCGATCTTGTTGGCGAGCGCCACCGCGACCAGCTTCGGCTTCTCCCTTTAAAAGCTCGATCAGCCATCGGGAAAGCATGTCTGCTTCGACCGGCAGCCCCTCGCGGCGGGTTTCCTTGACCCCTTGTCGGCGCAGATCCTCTGTCACTCGGCTCAGCACCTCGCCATGCTCATCCAGCCACTGAGACATCGTGCCCGGCAAAAAGATCGAATATACTGGATTGGACGGTGGGTTCTTGGCGCATTGTTGTCGGCTCCGGCGGTGACGGGTTTGTCTTTGGAATCAGCAGCTTGATCTAAAGTATACCTGAAACCGCCGGGCTTTGCCCGAGGCAATATCGCGATTCCTCCAATGATTTCAGCGATTTACCGTTTGTGGATGGGCACTAGTCTAGGTCTTACGGGACATGTCGCGCATGATAGCCCTGCGAACATCGAGGACGTGAGTCTTCATGAGGTCTTCGGCTTCACGCGGCTTGCGTGCCAGAATTGCTTCATAGATCATTTCGTGTTGCTGAATGCGGTGGAGGACCGTATCGGGCGAGAACGACATAACGTTACGGAAAATGGTTTGTGGAATGCTGTTGCAAAGTGCAATCACATCACCAACCAGCCGGGACCGGGCGGCATTGTGTATTGCACGATGAAAGGCCTCATTTGATGCCGAATAGTCTGCTCTAGCCTGCTCGATTGTATCAGAATCGAGTGCCCTTCTGCCAAGCGCTAAGGCTTTTTCAATTTCGAGCTCGTCTCCCTGTGTTAGCCCTCGTTCAGCAGCAAGGCGTACTGCGAAACCCTCTGCCAGAGCTCGCATTTCGAAGGCGTCTAACACGTCGGGCAATGCATATTCTCGGACAAAGAAGCCGCGATTGTCCTTGTATTCAATGAGTCCTTCTCCCGCCAATGACTGCAACGCTGCGCGCACCGGCGTTCGCGACACGCCCAAACTAGAGGCAAGCTGCACTTCATTGATACGAGTTCCTGCAGCCAGTTCGCCATCGAGTAGATGGTTTCGAATTGCCCTGGATACTTCCCCCCCACGCAGAGCCTTGCCCTCCCTTTCCTCCCGGGTGCTTTTATTGCTCATCACAAATCACCTCACGGATCGTCCGTTTACTCTAATGCAGTTTGGCCTAATTGTTCAATATTGTACTCAATTCAGCCCATTGCCACTTCGGCGGCGGGAACCTCGGTATAGAGGCGGACTTTACGCTAACGACGGGTTCTCCCAGTTTCAGGGGGCCGACGATGGTGATCGCGACGAGGAGGCTAATGCCGGATATACGGTAGCGCTGCCCTCGACGGAACGTGCACAGATTTCACGTCGTCGATGCAGGCTTTTCTCCCGCTTCAGCGTACGATGGGCTCGCCCGTCCGTCCGCTCAACCGCGGAGATCGCCGATATGCGCGCCCACGTTTCTGACTGCGCCCTGGACTGTTTCATCGCGATGGCTATGGGGCTTCCGGATGCACGGTCGTGATGCTATGTAAATATCACAGCAACTAGTTCGACATCCTGCAGGTGCTCCGGGCGGAGGGGGCGAGACAGTTACCTGACGATCCGAACCGTATCGCAGCGGCAGAATGCAAGCCAAAAAAGCCCGGCCGAGTGCCGGGACGATCGTCTATGCCAACTACGTTTGAACTGCTAACGACAAGCTTGGACATCGCCGTGGGTGGCGACACCGATCCGGAGGGCCTACGTACCAATGCTCAATTGCTTGTATGCAACCTGAGCCGAGGTTGATCGCGATCGGGGCTTTCCATAGTCGGATCATGAAAAGTTGGTTTGGCAGGCGATCGATGGATCGCTGGCCGACTACCCAAAATGCGCTCACATTATCGCTTGATATGATTCCTCTCGTCTCGTTCGCCCAGTTGGGAACGCATCAATCTCACCGGAGAATATCGATGGCCGGAGCCTTAACGTAAGATTTCATTCGCCAGGAACCGGAGGGACAAGGGCTTTCAAAGCAGCGCCAAGCTTACTGCCGAAATGCCGAGGAAGAATGCAAGATCAACTCCGTCTTCGCCCGTTTCCTTAGACGTCAACGCTGTAGCGCTGCCTATCAAATGGTCGCGCATCGCTAGCGCCGCACCTTTGCCGTCGCTAGCGGAAATTGCTTCGACTATGCGGCTGTGGTCAGCGACGATTTCCTGTTTTCGATCCCTAACATCTGCCGTGCTTAGATCTGCCATCATCTGCTGGGCAAATATGTCGCCGACTATCGACGCAAGTCGCATGTTTCCCGCGATCTTCGCGATCTCCTGGTGGAAGTGCGCATCGGGTTCCAGATGCCTGCGTATGTCTTCGGGATAATGCAGGTATGCCTCCCGGCACTTGGACTCGACGTTGCGCAGACGCGTCAAATCGCTTGAATTCGCTCGCTGGGCTGCGATGTGTGCCGATGGCACCTCCAGTAGCAGGCGAAGCGAGAAAAGTTCGCGCAGGTCGCGAACTGTTGTCGACAATATCCGAGCACCCCTGTTACGCTCGAACTTGATCATGCCCTGATCTTGCAGCTTCAGTAGCGCCTCTCGAACTGGTGTTCGAGAGACGTCCAGTCGTTCGGCGATTGAGGCGACCGAGTACAGGCTACCCGGCTCGAGGTCCCTTGAGACAATTGCCTTTCGAACCGCGTCGTAAACATGCGAAGCCAAGGTGGTCCGGTGCCCGATTGATATCTTGTCCACCCGGCTACCTCCACTCGCCAATCGCTGTCACTTCTCTGTCGCCTGTAGTCTGCGCCATTCTGCTGCCGTGTCCGGTCCAGGTTTCTTTCGAAGTATCAATTTCGAAGCAAGGGCATGGCAATTGGGCGGATTGGTGCGCCCGTCGAACCTCGCAACTTGATGCATGCCCCGAAGAAGCAAAACTCATAGATCCTCTCCTCAGACAACTGCTCTAGGTTTGCAATTTCCAAGAGGGGGACGCCAGCCTCCGCAAGGAGATAGGTGTGGACCACTTGCCAGTTTTCCGGATCGGCGGATGGCGCCTGTTCCAATGAGTGATTGTCTGCCCCGATCATGGCTGCGCCCCCAAGGGCGAGGAACTCGGCGCCTTCCCGCGTGATGCCCGGCGGGTCCAGCAGGTAGAGATCGCGATTAGGCCAATATTTCATCCGACCAGTGCGAAACAACACGACGTCACCGACTCGAAGTTGGACGCCTTGGTGCTTGAGGCAGCCCTTCAAATCATCGGAACCGATGCCATACGATGGTGGCAGAACATCGACGCCATGAAGACGGGCGACATCCAGCATGATGCCTCGTGCAATAATGGGGGGATGCTTGTCAGAGCCGGCCTTGGTCCATGAGCGACTGCCGAGGTGCCTGTCTGCCGAAAACCCGTTGAAAATAACTCCGTTATATCCGAAATGGTTGAGGGTATCGATATGAGTACCCGTATGGGTATACATCGAAATCGCGTCGCCCGAATAGGAGCAGAGCTCGTTTCCGGCGCGCCCCACTTTAACGGAATCTTCTAAGACCTCGCCTCGCGGAGTGTGCGTCATCCACATCTGATAGGGCTGATCTTCAGCGCTGAACCAGCCGGGCATCCCGACGAAATTATCAACGGAGAGATCATAAATGCGGGTGGGGTCCGCGTTGCGAAGAATTGCGTCCCGGCTCTCCGGCGTTATCAAGTTCAACATGCCGATTTCATCATCGGCCCCGTACGGGCTCTTCGTCGCCTTTCGGAAGGCGGCCCCGTGGGCGATGATCTTGTCTTTGACAATCCCGTTCACTAGGCAGTCGCTGCACATTGTCGTTCCTCCCTGTTTTCTGTTTCGCTTTATTGTGACCGCAACCGATCCGCAGCCAACGCACCGATGATGGTCACGCCGAGGATGATCTGCTGAAGGTACCCGTTGATAACCAGTAGATTCATGGCGTTCGATAGAACCGTGACCAACAGAGCGCCAAGCAATGCCGAGGATATTCCGCCCTTCCCTCCCTGGAGGGACGCACCACCCAGTACAGCGGCGGCGATCGATTGAAGCGCGAGGTTGCCGCCGAGGTTTGGCTCTCCGGACCCGGTACGCGCAGTCAACATGAAGGCGCCGAAGGCTGCTAAAACAGAACATAGTACATACGCACCCACCAACACTCGCCGCACCGGGATACCGGCTACCAAGGCCGCTGATGGATTGGCACCGACCACGTAAAGCTGCCGGCCGAACACGGATTTCGTGAGAAGGATGTATACCGCCCAAAGAGTAAGTGCCGTCGCCGCCACTGGCACCGGAATTCCGTAAAAGCGCCCGCTCGATAGATAGGAGAGTCCGTTGGGGAGTTGAGAGACCGGGAATCCCCCGCTCATCGTACTGCTGATGGCTAGTAGAACATTCAGGCTTACCAGCGTTGCGATAAAGGGATTGATCTTGCCGAAGGCAACGATGGATCCGTTTGCCAAGCCGACCGCGCCACCGATCGCCAAGGCCCCGAACAGACCAAGCAGGATAGGAAAGCCATCGGGCGCGACGGACGTCATTATCAAAGCGCTTCCCACACTAGCCGTTGAGACAGTCGCGCTGAGAGAAAGGTCAAAGCCCCGAGAGATGATGACGATGAGTTGCGCGGCTGCAAACAGAGAAAGGTAGCTCGCTTGAGTCAGAACGTTGGCTACGTTCCCGATAGAAATAACGGCCGGCGCGTACAGGTACGTGACGCCGCATATCAGGACAATGGTTCCCACGAGAGCAGTTGCTTCGCTAAACGACGCCGGCAATTTTCCGATCGCACCGCTTCTCCGGTATTTCAAAGCTTCTGTGTTAGCCATGCTTGGCCTCCCTGCGCAAACGCAATTCGATAAGCACCGCTGACAGCACCACGACGCCCAGGAACAATGTGTGGTAGCGGCTATCTATCCGTGCGAGGTTGAAGATGTTTGAGAGAATAGTAAGGAACAGGGCCGACCAGACTACTCGTCCGACTCTGCCCACACCTCCGGACAAGGAGGCGCCTCCGACAATCGCCGCCGCAATCGATTCTAGCGCCAGGGTTCCGTCAAGAGTGGCCTGCCCGGACCCAATTCGTGCGGTCATCAGCAAGCCGACAAGTCCGGCCGCAAACCCGGCAAACCCGTACGCAAACAGAAGTACACGCTCCTGCCTTACCCCGGAGGCCCAAGCTGCGTGTGGATTGCCACCGACCGCGTAAACATGGCGACCGAACGGAGTGCGCTCCATCACCACGTAAAGGAACGCTGCACAAATCACGGCCACCCAGATCGGGTAGCTCAATCCAAGCGCAGTGCCGCGCCCAACGACATTCATGAAGATATCTGGCATGCCATAGATCGGCACGCCGTTCGTCAGGTAGAAGGCGAGCCCGAGAACAATCGACGTCATGCCCAGCGTCACCATGAAGGGGACAATCTTTAGTCTTGAAACCAAAACGCCGTTCAGAAGTCCCACGATCGCCCCGACACCGAGACCGCAGAGGCCCCCTGCAACCACGACCATGATGTCCGAGAACTGCATCGCTTGTGCGATATGGCCCATGGCGAGCGCTGCGACGACGGACGACAAAGCGACCGTCGCTCCGATTGAGATGTCGAAGCCGCCAACCACGATGACAAGCATCTGACCGAGTGCGAGGATTGTCAGGAAGGACGCGTTTCTTGCCACATTGAGGATGTTCAGGGGCGAGAAGAACCGAGGCTCCACAACAGCCATCGAAGCCGAAGCAATAACAATGAGCAGCGGAAATATGCCGGCGTTACGGAATCCGGCTCGGCACATATTACTCCCTTTAGCCATTGGCAGTCTCCATTGCTGTCAGTTTCGCGGTAGAGCGCTCGTCGCCAAAGAATGCATTGAGCGCCTCCTGCTCGTTTAAGCGGCTCCCCGAGAGCTGGGAGACTATTCGACCTTCACGCATCACATAGGCCCGGTTCGAAAGGCGAACGACTTCCGCGAGTTCTGACGAGATCAGCAACACCGCAGCGCCGCCGCTGACCAAGTCCGCGATGAGCTTATAAATTTCAGACTTCGCACCGACATCGATCCCAACAGTGGGCTCATCGAATATGAAAATGTCGACGCTGCGGGTTAAGCCTCTCGCGAGCATCACTTTCTGCCTGTTGCCACCAGACAGGTTCTGGACCGGATTCCCTGGGCGGGGAGGATGGATTTTGAGACGCTCGATTGCATCATTCGCACAAGCGATTTCAGCCGCCGGGCGGGCAAGCCCACACCAACTAAATCTTGGTAAGTCGAGCGAGGCCATTGTTATGTTGCGCTCAACGGTAAGGTTGGCCGCCAAGCCCTCGCTTCCGCGGTCTGAGGGGAAGTAGCAAACACCCTGCCGCAGCATTGTGAGCGGGGTCGGTCTTGTCGCGACGCCGTCCTTCAGGTGCATCCGCCCCTGGTCAAAACTCTCAAGTCCGAAAACGGTGCGTCCAACCTCGCTCTTGCCACAGCCAACAAGGCCCGCGATACCGACTACCTCGCCTGCGCGTAACGACAGTGAAATGTCGAAGACTTTCCCGCTCGCGGAGCTGACGTTATCAAGGCGAAGCACCTCTTTTCCGGGTAGATGCACGATGTGAGGGAAAAGGGCTTCTATTTTTCTGCCGCTCATCATTTCGATGAGCTCTGACTCGCTGCAGTCGCCCTTTTTGACCGTTCCTACGGTGTGGCCGGATCGCAGGACCGTAATCCGGTCCGCAATAGCATCGATTTCACGCATGCGATGAGAGACATAGATGACGCCCACGCCTCGTCCTCGAAGCTTCTTCACCACGACGAGCAGTCGATCGGCCTCGTCGTCGGTCAGGGACGCCGTAGGCTCGTCAAGTATCAGGATGCGGACGTCGAAGAGCAACGCCTTCGCAATTTCGACCATTTGGCGGTGCGCCCTGGATAACGAGCTTACTGTTGCTTCGAGGTCTATTTGGTAATTTAGATCATCCATTACGCGCTTTGCGTCTATGCGCATTCGCGAGCGATCCAGCCCCCAACGACCCACAAGTTCTCGCCCAAGGAACAAGTTGTCTAAGACACTCAAGCTCGGAACAAGGCTGAACTCTTGAAACACAGCCGATATGCCGAGTGCGCGAGCGCGGCTCGCATCCAACTGGAATTCGTTTCCGTTGAGGAAAATCGCCCCGCTGGATGGAGTAACCATGCCGGCGATCACGTTGATGAGCGTCGACTTACCTGCGCCGTTCTCGCCGAGCAGTACATGGACTTCACCGCTCTCAAGGTCAAAATCCACGTTCTCAATCGCCGTGATGGCGCGATAGCTTTTGGATATCTGGCTGAGTTTTA
Source organism: Ensifer sp. Root31 (assembly GCF_001424825.1). Classification (NCBI taxonomy): domain Bacteria; kingdom Pseudomonadati; phylum Pseudomonadota; class Alphaproteobacteria; order Hyphomicrobiales; family Rhizobiaceae; genus Ensifer; species Ensifer sp. Root31. Next base: position 24,015 of record NZ_LMCO01000025.1, read on the forward strand.
ACATGTTTCCTCCACGATGCTTCGGGCCCCGCCTGTGCCTCGAGGCACAGGCGGTTCGGAGTTTTCACTCAACAGAGAACGTTGGCTTGTAGCTGGCAGGAGCAAGAACCTGGGTCGCATCGATCTCTTTCAACGACTCCTGCGTCACCATCTTGGGAACCACGAGATAGTTGTTCTCGATCGGCTGTTTCTCAAGGGCCCGTACGGCCAAGTCCACAGCGACGCGACCTTGCATAACCGGGTACTCAGTGGCGAAGGCAATGATATCTCGCTTGTCCAGCGCCTGCAGCATGGCCTGATTTTGATAGGAGGCCATGATCTTGATGTCGGGCTGTCCAGCGTCACGGATCGCACCGATCGCGGCCTCGGCCGTAGGTGCGGTGCCCCAGATAGCGTCGATGTGGGAATAGGTTTGCAGTGAGTCCTCGACGAGACGCAGTTGTTCCGCCACGCCCGCTTCTCCGAACTTTACGTCGAGAACCTTGACCGGCGTGTCTTTGACGGCCTTCTCAAAGCCTTGCAAGTACCGCTCGGCCCATCCCGAGCCCTGAGGTCCGGGAAACGCCACGACGTTTCCGCCGGTCGATCCCAGCGCGTCGACGAGGTACTTCCCGGTGACGTAACCCATCATCGGGTGATCGAGAAAGATCTTCGAAGTGACGGGCAGTTCGACTACAGGGTTGATGAAAGAAATCGTCGGAATTCCTTTCCCGACAGACTCTGAGACCTTGCTGGCAATTCCAGCCTCAGAGATCGGGGCCACCAGGATCGCATCTGCACCAGATGCGACGCAGTCATCAAACTGCGAAAGCTGTTTGGGAAGTTCACTGAAACCGCCGGCCTGAAGCAACGTTGCGCTCAAGCCGAGACGCTTGGACTCTTCCATAAGACCATATGCGGCGGCGACCCAGACACTGTCCTTCAGGTGAGGGATCAGAATGCACAGCTTCCACTTCTTGCTGGCCTTATCCACCGGCTTGATAAAGACAGTCTCGGCACTTCCGTTTTTGAGAGTTTGCGTCTCAAACGGTGGCCAGGCTTCTTGCGCCGCCGCTTGTGAGAGGGCCATTGATAATGCGACTGCGGAATAAGTAACCGATTTTACGATTTTCATAGCATGTCTCCTCTTCATGCTGCGTCTCTTCAATTAACTCATCCTGCGGGCAGCAGAATAAGCGTTCCCCAGGTGTCTACATCCTGTAGGATTCAGGTCGCCTATCTTTGATAGGGCTGATTTCGAACTTCCCAGACTCGAATATTATCTTTTTGGTCTGCGCGATGCGCATGTCTAGGTCAGCAATAATGAGAGCAGTATTGGTCTCTGCGTCGCCAACTAAATTTCCAATAGGGTCGACAATTCTGGACATGCCGAGATATTGCACGCCGCATTCACTGTCGTTTCTATTGGAGGCGATAAAATATACCATGTTTTCGGCGGCTCTTACCGACGTGAAAGCTTCGGCCAGAATGCGCGACGCCATCGGCCAATTGGTAGGTAGAGCGATGATCTCCGCGCCTCCGAGCGTCAATGTGCGCGCAACTTCTGGAAACCGGATTTCGTAGCAAATTGCGATGCCGATCTTGCCAACCGCGGTATCGAAGATCGAAGGGGTTGGATTGGGCGGCAGATCAACAAAACGATCGCCGCCGAGAAAGGGCAGGTGGTTCTTTCTGTGAACACCGATCAGCCCGGAGGGACCGACCAGGAGTGCGGCATTGTGCAGCTGGTCGCCTAGCCGCTCGAACGTGCCGAACACTGCATGCATGCCGTAGTTGCTGCACGCCTGCACGATCTGTTCAAGCTCGGGACCATCGAGAGCGACTGCATGGGCTTCGACTTCCTCGCGGCTTTCGAAGACATATCCGGTGAGTACACATTCAGGCAGGACGACAAGATCGCAGGATGCGTGAGATGCCTGACGGATCCAATCACATACCGCCGTGACATTCGTCTCTACATTGCCATGGGCGACCCCACATTGAACTACACCAACTCTCATTTCCTCGCTCCCTGGCTCTCATATTTCACGTGTGGAGTGTAGCATGCTACTTAACTGGCAGAAACTGCGGACTGGTTGCGGCTTTCCGCCCTGGTTTGCTAGTTACTCGCCGTGTTCAGCAGCTATCGGGCGCGTTTCGCCGCTGTCCACCAACGTGCGGGTTGCGTCGACCGATCCATAAATCCAGAGAATCTTCATTGGCTCTACCGCCGACGCATTCCGAAAGCGGTGCGGGACATTGGTCGGTATGTAGGTGACGTCCCCCGGTTTGATCTCGATCGATTGATCATCAATATCAAAGATCGCATTTCCTTCGACCAGCACGACGCTTTCTTCAGAGTTATGAAAGTGGAACGGGATTTGGGCCCCTCCCTCAAACGCTGTGTACCCAGTGATGAACGCACTGGCTCCCATAGCCTTGGTTACGAGTGGCGTCGTGCTTGCCCCGTTTCCGCGGTCGTGCTTTTTGAGCGTGTCTGGCTTCAGAAGAAATGAATTCGATCGCGTTTTCATCGTGTTATGTACCCGCCGTTAATTTGATCAGTGGCTCGCCGCGACGTAGACCGTTTTGATGTTCGTGAATTCACGAATGCCGAATTCACCAAGCTCCCGACCGTAGCCAGATTGCTTTATTCCGCCGAATGGAAGGCGCGGATCGGACGCCACCATGCCATTGATGAACACGGCGCCCGCTTGAATCATCCGGCTGTAGAGGTGCGCGCGTTCGAGGTTCCGCGTCCAGAGTGAGGCCCCGAGTCCGAATTCCGTTTCATTGGCAATGTAGATGGCGTCCTCAGGGTTCTCCACCCGGATGATTGCTGCGAGGGGTCCAAAGGTTTCTTCGATGCCCGCGGCCATCGATCCAGTCACACCATCGATCACGGTTGGAGCGTAGTAGAACCCGGGGCCTTCGATCACGTGCCCGCCAAGTCGAACGGTCCCGCCGGCCTCCGCAGTCCGCTGTACTTGGGAATGTAGTTCGTCGCGAAGACTGGCTCGAGCAAGTGGGCCGAGGCTCGTCGCCCTGTCCATCGGATCGCCGACATTCAGTTTGCGGACTTCGGCGCAGAAAGCCGCGACAAATCTGTCACCGATTGTTTCCTCGACAATGAAGCGCTTGGCGGAAATGCAGCTTTGTCCGGCGTTCGAAAAGCGCGCCTTTACCGCAACCTTCGCCGCGTGGTCTACATCGGCGTCGGCGAGCACTATAAAGGGATCGGAGCCGCCAAGTTCGAGGACTTGCTTCTTCAAGAGATTGCCGGCTTGGGCGGCGACTAGCTTCCCCACGGAGGTCGATCCCGTAAGGGCTACCGCAGCGACACGAGCATCGGCGATAACGTCGGAAACGCGTGACGAATCGATCATCAAAACGGTGACAAGGCCTTCGGGCGCGCCGGCATCAAGAAAGACGTCGATCAACGCTTGTGCGCAGCGGGGAACGTTGTTCGCATGTTTGAGGATCACCGCATTCCCGGCGGCAAGAGCAGGAGCGGCACAGCGAATAAATTGCCAGAAGGGGTAGTTCCACGGCATGATTGACAAAATGACACCGAGGGGATCGAAGACCACCCGACTGTCGGCTGCGCTGCTATCGACTTGTATGTCGCCCAGGAATTTTGATCCAGTTTCGGCGTAGAAGTCGCAGGTCCAAGCCGATTTCTCGATTTCAGCTTCGGCTTCGGCGATCGGCTTCCCCATCTCCGTCGTAATCATCGGAGCAAGCCGGTGCTGCTCGCGCCGCAGCACTGCCGCGACCCCCTTCAGAAGCTGGCAACGCTCCTTAACTACTCTGTTGCGCCATTCCTCCTGCGCGTTGAAGGCGGAAGCAATTTTCTCCTCCACCTCTTGAGGGCGATCAAGCGGATACCGACCTATTTCGATGCCGGTCGCGGGATTTGTCGTGACAATCATTGCGTTCTCGATTCCATTTCTTGAAAGGCAAAACCCATAGGTTCACGCCTACGGAGTGGCCGCGATCAAGCCGCCATCGACGACAATCTCAGTAGCTGTGACGTAGCGGCTTTCCTCGGCGGCGAGAAATAACGCCGCGTGAGCCGTGTCCCAGGCGTCGCCCATGAATTTCATCGGGATTTGATTGTTGCGCCGGGCTAAGAAGCCCTCCTCATCGCCGTTTGCATACTTCCGGACAAGATTGTCGAGCAGCGGCGTCTGCATGAGCCCCGGAACGACGCAATTCATGCGGATCCCATTGGCAGCGTGGATGACAGCGGTGGTTTTCGTAAATTGGATAAGGGCTGCCTTAGCGGCCGCGTATGCGACCTGTGGCTTGCCGACATATCGGAGGCCAGCAACGGACGAGATATTGATTACGGACCCGGATTTCTGGCTAAGCATCGCGGGAAGGACGTACTTGCACGACAGGAACGCCGCTTTCACATTGAGGTCGATTTGGGAGTCCCAAGTCTCTTCCGTCATAACTGTAGGGTCACCAGGCTGCGAGAGCCCGATATTGTTTACGAGGATGTCAATTCTACCGTGCATATCGAGGCAGACTTCGACGGCTCGTTCCACGTCAGCGGCCGACGTACCGTTGCATTCGATTACGTGAGCCGTGCCGCCCTCATCTTCGATGAGCTTGCGGGTTTCTTCGGCATTGGAGAGATTGAGGTCGGTGCCAAAAACGGCGGCTCCCTGTCTCGCCATCAGTACGGCGATAGCGCGGCCATTGCCCCAGCCTTTGGCAACCGCGCCGCATCCCATGATCAGGGCAACTTTGCCCGTTAGCTTCAACATCTGCTTGTTTTCCCGTTTTGGCCCCGTGACTACGAAGGGCTAAGCGGAAAGTTATCGTGGCGGGACTAATAACTGAAATTCATTATTTTTATAAATTAATAAATCAAGGGAATTAAAATTTGCACGCCTCCACCGTCCATGACGTCGGGTGACGTTGTCCGAGTTCCGGAAGCGTCATGTCGGCTGGGGGCGATCAATCCATCTGGGAAAGCGTTCGATCAAGTCATCGGCGACGCTGCGGACTTCAGCGATCGCGCGCTGAGCGATTGGCGGAAGTCGAGAGCCCTTGCGGGTGACAATTCCCACGGACCTTATCGGTCCATCCACAATCTCGCAAAGCTGGAAATCCTGAAGATCCAAAAGCGGCGCGACTCCTAGGTAGGGTTGTATAACAATGCCCTGTCCGCTACGCACAAACCCCGCGGCCGTCGCAATTTGCTCAAATGACAGCTTTGGTTGAAAGACGACCCCAATTTTCAAAAAGGCCGCGCTGATATATTGCGTGGCGGTACTCGCTGCCGTTCCACAGATGAGAGGAAGTTCCACGAGATCTTGCATTCTTACTTGCGTATCATGGATCGACTTAGAGCCATTTGGTGCCAGAAGGACGAAGCGATCTCTCATGATCTCTTCATATTCCAACCCGTCATGGGAGGGCGTGACCGAGGCAAGCGCGAAATCCACCTCGTAGTTGACCACTCGCCGAATGGTCGAAGTGTTGGTTCCGTCATAGATTGTAAAACGTGGAGCCGGGAAATTTTGCTCAAGCCGTCGGCAAACTTCGGGTAGGACGACGTTTGCTAGCGAGGGAATAGACGAGATCGTGACTTGAAGAGACTCTTGTATGGCAAGGCTCTGCAGATGCTGGACCCCATTTTCGAAATCACCAACTATACGCCGTGCTAAGGAAGACATACGTTCGCCGGCAGAGGTTAGCCTAACGTTGCGAGTCGAACGCTCAAACAGAGCGACTCCGAGTTGCTCTTCCAGGTCTTTTACTATTTTGCTTAGCGCCGGTTGTGTAACGAAGAATAGTTCGGCCGTGCGGCTGAAGTTCAAAGACTCGGCGAGAGCAAGAAATATTTTAAGCTGCCGTGGCGTTACTGTCATGAGGTCGATCTTGGATTGTAGTTCTGTGTGTAATGGCTTGCGAGCTATGCAGATGTTGGGTTCACTTCGATGCTCCTTGCGTGTTTCGAAGAGATTCGCGCTAACCCGTCTGCAGCGCACACGATACACGAATTTGGTTTCATTCAATCGATGATCTGCATAGTTTTGAGCGCGCTTGAGCAAGGTCGTACGGCGCTGCATGCGCCAACAGCTTAAAGTTGGAAAAAAGCGCGTGCGTAACTCTAATAATCCCCTTGCGATCGTCGGCCTCTCCAAAGACCGTTCTCGGAACTCGAGAAGGTCAACGCCGAGCCAAGTTCCCACTTCAAGGCAGCGGTCGTCAAAGGGAAGGGGATTTTGCACGGACCTAGACGCGATCTCATCCGGGCGCATGAAGAGTTGAAAGACTTTCAGGCCAGGCACGGCATCACGCGCGCACCGCGAGGAGGTGAAGGCGGCCGGATGTTCCTGAAGATATCTCTTCTTGTTCTGTTCTTTTTCGGAGAATGGATTGCCAATGGCTTTTTCCTCTCAAGGGCAACGGGATGGGGATTGTCGAAGACCCCATGCTAAACTCAACGATCGTGTCCCTGCACATGGTGTAGCTCGGCGGTAGCGAAGCCGCTCGCGAGCGCGCCCTCAACAGCGCCGTAGCGAGCGCGCGGCGTAGCGGTGGTCATCGATGCTCTTCGGTAGGGTTGGGTTGCTGACACAACCTGATTCGAAGGAAGCACCGATGACCAACGACATGATGGACCTGCGCACGCTCGTGGAGAAGACCCCCGACGCCGATATTCTACGTGAGATGATTGGCTTTGCCGCCGAACGGCTGATGGAGGGAGGGTGTCGGCTTTGGATCTGGTTCTACCGTTTCTTGCCCAGTCCGGACGCGCGCGCAAGCTCGGAGCGTTGTTGAGCATAGCTTGGAGCAACCATGGGGTATTCAGCTGGCAGGCCCCACTTTTCCCGGTATTGCTCTGGAGTGACGCCGTACTTTGCCATCAGGTGGCGCCTCAGGGACTTGAACTTTTTACCATCCTCCAGGCAGATGATGAAATCAGCTGTTACGGACTTCTTGATCGGAACGGCAGGGCGCTGTTCTTCAACTGCCGGATGTCGCGGAGATGTGCCGCTCAGCGAGGAATAGGTCTGCTGGATAAGATCAGGCAAATCGCGGGCCGGAACGGTATTGCGGCTTAGATAGGCGGTGACGATGCGGCTTGTCAGCTCCAGCGTCCGCTCCTCATGGCTCGAAACCGATTCGCTCAATTTCGTCTCCTTTGCTTGACGTCGCTCAGATCGGGCTCGGTCAATGTGCAGGTATTTCGGCCGGAAGGAAGGCGGCGGACGGTTATTTCACAGATTTCCGGAGTGCGTCCTATTCAGCCGACCTCATTCGCATTGCCAGGGACCGCCTCTATCCTGACGCATGATCCGCACCCGCTGGTGGCAATCGCCCATGCTGCACGCCACGTTCGGCTACGCTTCACCTCGCGACACACACGGCGAATCCCAAGAACCGCATGAGAACGGTACAGGGGGCCGAAGTTCTTGCTAGGTCGAAGTGGGTGATGCCGAGGTCGAAGGCCGTGCGGCACATGCCGACCTTGCATTTATGGGGCTGTCGCTTGCCAGTTAAAAGTGAGAATGCGGCTGTTTCGGCTTGGTTTAGCATTTAAAGCTGAGAATCTGAGCGGCCGGATTCTCTAATTAACTGCAACTGCGAAGACGCCATTGATCGGCATGCACGGGTCATGATCTTGTCGATAGCGCCGCTGAATCGCGCCTTGTTCGCACCCATCATTTGGCCGCGTGCATTTCGAGCATCTCAGGTCCGGCTCGCTCGATGACGGCCACTCCGGCCAGCAGAGCTGGTCGCAGATGCAGCGGCAGGATCGGATTTGCCGGTGTCGGCAGGCTCCCCGTTCGACGACATCATCGAGCTCTGGAATGATTGCGCCGAGCACCCTGAATCGCCACGGTTCGTATCCTCGGGAGATGGGTCTCGTCATCCGTCGCATCAGCAGAAGCCGCGCTATCTCGGCCGGCGATGTTCAGGTTCGGACATTGCGTTCGGCTTCATCGTTGAGGAGCCGTTCTCCTATGAGAGAAGTCCCATGCTAGCGGCCGAAAGGAGAGTGGCGGTTATGCCTGCTGACGGCCGGAGCAGGCAGCCGCAAAGCGTACAGGTGTGCGACCGCTACGGGCCGCGCGACCATCTGCACGACGAATTCGTCGCCTACTTGCGCAGCATCGGTCGGGTTCCTGACTTCCAGAAACATTAACCCCAGGCGCGTTAGCGATAATGTCTTGAAGGAAAACGTCTATGCCATTGGTCATTCTCAAGCGATTGAACGCCGACGCGACGAGGGGATCGACGTTTTCTACAAAGACAGTATTGGCGTTCCGCCGGTGGAAGAGATGATCGCTAAATTCGGCTCCGTCGAGGGATGGCAGAGAACTGCCACTTTCGAATGGATGACCCGTTTGTCTCCGCTCCTGGCGCAAGACCGAAGTGTTCTTTTTGAAGGCCAGTCCCGATTTTCGTTTCTGGCCGAAGCTACCAGTCAGAAAGGTATTGCTGCCTACACCACGATTCTCGTTGACTGTGACGACGAGACAAGGGCCAGACGGCTCGCAATTGATCGAGGCCAGCCTGATCTTGCCAACGCGGATATGATGAGCTGGGCCAGCTTCCTTAGAAATGAGGCAGCGGCAGGAGGGTGCCAAATACTCGACACCTCGGCGCTGACGTTCAACAAGCGGTCGATCAAGTCCTATGGCATTTAAGAGGCAAAGCTTAATCCTGCCCTGGACCTAGCCCCATGCAGCGGCGAAACGTCCCCTCCCCAGGAGCGCAGGGCTGGCCGCCCGGTGTACGCGCGGCGTGGACAAGAGGCTCTTTTTGAGGGGAGCAAGGCTGCTGCACGCCGCGCCGCAGGCAAGGGCAAGCCCTCCTCTACTCCGTTGCAGCCCTGCGGGTGCATGCGGCGCTAATGGCCCTACGCTGCTGGAGGCTCCCACCGCACAGGCGGTCCAGCAGGAGCGATCAATGCCCGATAACCACGATGCTATCCACACCAACAACGCTATTTCTGCACCCCCAACCCTGCTAGGTTGTGGACGTAATTCAAACCCACGGAAGGAAAATGCCATGAGCGAAATCAGCGTTACTTTGTCTCTGTTCGTCGAACACGGACGCGAGCAGGCCGCAGCCGACTTCTACGCCACCGCTTTCGGTGCGCAGAAGGTCCAGGAGCACACCCACGATGGCCAGCTGATCGCCGTGGATCTGCTGCTGGGCTCGATGCCAATTTCAGTCGCCGGAGCAAATCCGAGGCGTCAGGCTGACTCGGCCCTGGGTGGGCCGTTCCATCCGCAGAGCGCTGGCGCCGTCAGCGCGGTTCTGCGCCTCACCGTGGCCGACATTGACGCCGTTGTCGCGCAGGCACTGGCCGCTGGCGCGGCCGTGCGTGATGCAGTCCAAGAGGACGACACAGGCAGCCGTTCCGCCAGCCTGTTCGATCCCTTCGGGCACATCTGGAGCCTGACGGAGCGCAAGGCCAGCGCCTCGCGCCTTGCGGCCTAACCGCTCCGCCCTCAGCACAAGAAAGCCCCGGCTCCGCGGCTTCAGGGATGGGCTTGATTCCAGTGCCAAGCGGCATGGCTAAAAACTCATCTAAAATGGACCAGTCCAGATGCCGATGATCCGCTTCGAAAACGATCCAGGACTAGAACTCGCCAATCTGTTCTGTGCGGCGGGGCTTCGCCATCGAATCTATCTTCACCCGAAGCACAACATGTTTCTTTGACCGTTTGGTAATCAGCGACAGGGAGTTCTCTGACATAGCCGCCAACGCGTGCGCTCAATACCGCAGGCTGGGATTTGACAAAGGCATTTTGGGTCGATTGCGTAGGTCGATTACTGGTCCACGCATCCCAATTCGAAGCCGCGCAAGCGACCGTGCCTATGGCGACGGCACACGCCAGCCAACGGGACGAATTTGAGATGCCGTTCACGTCGTGAATTTACCCCAAATGAAACAACCCCGCTTTTCGGGCGGGGTTGATGCGATGTGCAAAGCTTGGAGGAATGGGATCAGCTCTTGGGGCTGAGATCCACCTTGAACCACTTCTTGGACAATTCGGCGAGCGTTCCATCAGCAGCCATTTCGCCGAGCGCCTTGTTGAGAACCGCCTGAAGCTCCGGCTCTTCCTTGCGGATGCCAAGGCAGACATTGGTGGCCTGAACGCCGCCGACGAGGAGCGGGCCACTGGTTGTCAGCGTGCCCTTGCTGGATTCGGCGCGATCGCGGGCGAAAACGACATTGTCGAACTGACCATCAAGACGGCCGCCCTCGATGTCGAGTTGGACCTGCTCGGAGGACTTGTAGCTCTTGATTTCGGCCACATCGCCGAAGTTCTGCTCGACGAATTTCAGCTGGCTCGTGGAAAGCGAGGCGCCTAGCGTCATGCCCTTCAGCACTTCCTTGATTTCTGCGATGGCCTTCTGGCCTTCCTCTGTGTCGGTGTTCAGGTGTTCGCCGGTGTGCGGCAGCTCCGCCAGCGGGCCATCGGCGGCAACCAGGAAGGTGTTGGGCGTGATGACATAGGGATTAGAGAAATCGATCACCTTGCGGCGCTCTTCGTTCGGGCCCATTGTCAGGACCACGTCGAACTTGCCGGAAAGCAGCGACGGGATTTGGCTGTCCCAGTCCTGCGCGATGATGTTGCACTCGAGTTCCGCGCGCTTGCAGACCTCGTTGATTACGTCCAGATCGAGGCCCTGAAGCTCGCCGCCCGCAGTGGTGGAGTTGAAGGGCGGAAACGCGCCTTCGACGCCGACGGTGACTTTCTTCCAGTCCTTGGCGAGCGCGCTGCCACCGAGAAGCATCGAGAGGGCGCAGAGCGCCGTGGCTGCCGCGAGAGCGGATTTCTTGAACATGGTTCCCTCATTTTTATTGGGTCGGATCGTGGGCGTCGGCGTTTCTGACCCCAGCTTTTTTGCCGGGGCCGGCGTCTGACTGAGGCTTAGTTTGAACCCGCGCCGTATCGCTGAAAAGAAAAATATTGTTCACATACGTGAATGTAGTTCAGGAAAGAGGCACGTACCCAACCCGGAACGGAAGTGCCCAGCGCATCGCAACACGCCGGGGCATATCGGCCGGAAAAGAGCCGCTTCCTTCAGGGGCAGACGGATTTTGCGTAGGTCACGACATCCGCATGCGTTGCGAACCAGACGCCCTGTCTCGTCTGAATGTGCCCAATCAGTTCCTTCAGGACCCACAGCCGACTGCGGTGCCCGATGATGTCGGGGTGCATCGTGAGCTGGAAAAGGCCGCCTTCTTCATAGGCTTCGTCGAATTCCCGCATGAAGATCTTAAGAATGTCGTGAGGTGCTATTTGGGGACGGAGGCTGCCCCAGCGATCCATGATTAGATAGGCGGCATCGTCGCGGATCCATTCGACTGGCAGTTCGATGACACCTGACGGCGTGCCGTCCAACACGAGCTCGTAACAGTCCACGTCCGCCATCAGGGAGGAGTCGTAGAGCAGGCCCATCTCTGCAGTGATCTTCAACGTGTTCTCGCTGAAGTCCCAGGACGGCGTGCGAATGCCGACCGGGCGGACGCCGCTAATCTGCTCCAGCGTATCAGCGGCGCGGTATTGCAGGTCCCGTTCCGTCGTCTCGTCCAGCAGCGTGTTGCGCTCGTGAATCCAGCCATGCAGACCGATTTCATGACCTTCGGCGATCAGCCCGCGCTGTTCGTCCGGATAGTGTAGGGCGGTGATGGCCGGTACGAAGAAGGTTGCCGGAATGGACTTTTCGGCCAGCAGCCTGCGGATGCGCGGGATACCCTGCCGAGGACCGAAATGGCCTTGCGAAAGCGCGGATATGGACTTACCGCCGTCACGCAGCTCGAACGTGTCGTGGTCGGAATCGAAGGAGAGCGCGACGGCGCATTTCGCACCGCCCGGCCAAGCGGCGGGCTTGAGACTACGTCCCGCGCGGGCTCTGTTCATCAGTCCCTGCAGGCGCTCTTCTGGCCAGGTCCATGTTGGAAGGACTGTGTTTGCGGCGCTCACGAGACCGGCCCTCCGCTGACCGAAAGTGTCTGGCCAGTAATCCAGCTCGCGAAGGGGGAGGCGAGGAAGAGAACGGCGTTCGAGATATCGTCCGGTTGGCCGATACGGCGCAGCGGGATCTGGTCGAGCATGGCCTGCTGGCCTTCGTCGCCATAGGAGGCCCACTGGCGCTCGTAGTCGGGGCTGGTGCGCAGGAAGCCGGGGGCGACCGCATTGACATTGATGCCGAACGGGCCGAGCTCGTGAGCGAGCTGGCGGGCAAGGCTTATGAGGGCGGCTTTCGCGCTCGCATAGGCCTGGATGCCCGTCAGGCTGACTCCGAGGCCGGCGCCGCTGGAAATAAACACCATCTTGCCGGCGCCACGCGCTTTCATGGCGGGAACGACGGCGCGTGCGACGAGAAAAGCGCCGCGCACGTTGACGTCGTAGATGCTGTCCCAGTCCGCGGACGGAACGGTCTCGACCGGCTGGCGCTTCTGGCCCAGCACGCCGCCTGCGACATGGACGAAGATGTCGAATTCGCCACCCTGTTCGGCGACAAGCGCTGCGATGCCTTCTTCATCTGTCACGTCCAACCGAGCGGTGACGATCGAGCCGCCGCGTCTGGCGATCGTGCTGCCCTGGAGCGGTTCGAGCTCAGCCAGATTGACGTCCGTCGCAACGACGGCGGCGCCATCGGCTGCAAAGGCCTCGCAGATGGCGCGTCCGATACCGCGGGCCGCGCCGGTGACGAGCACGTGCTTTCCTTCGAACTGAATTTCCATATCACTGACTTTCCGTGTTTGGGCCTTTGTAGCCGAGCCGGGAGCTGAGGTCGTCCGCGTTGCGGATGACGGCCGCGATCATCCTGTCGCGGCTCGCATCGAAACGCGCCGTGACGGTCGCGATGTTGAGGGCCGCGATGACCTCGCCTGTTGCGTCGCGCACTGGTGCGGCAACGCCGGATCCGCCGGCGACCGCCTCCTGGTCGCTGATCGCATAGCCGTTCTGGCGCGCCGTCTCGATGATCCTGCGGATCTGCACCCGGTCGATCACCGTATGATCGGTGATCTGGACGATGCGCTCGCGGGCGAGATAGGCGGCCGTCTTTTCTGGCTTCCAGTAGCCGAGCAGCACGCGCCCCATGGCGGTGCAGAAGGAGGCGTCCGATCCGGTCAGGTCGGAATCGAAGCGCACCAGCTGGTGGCTGACGCTCTTGGCGAGGAGCTTGATGCGACCATCGCGGCGGCGGGCGCCGAGAAAGACGGTCTCACCCTCGGCATCGCGTAGTGCATCCATGATCGGCTGGGCCGTCGCGATCAGCTGCGCGTCGCGCCCGCTCGACCAGCCCGGCCCGTTCCGGAAAGCCTCGTGGATGCGATAGGCCTCGGTTTCGTCGCGCGTGACATAGGCGCGGGACACGAGTGTCGCGAGCAGATTGAACGTGCTGCTCTTGGGGTATCCCAGTTCCGAGACGATCATTTTCAGGGTGAGCGGCTTCTGCGCACGGGCAAGAAGTTCCAGCACCTCCAGAACGCGAACGGCCGACTTCACTTCGGAGTCATTGCTTGTGTTCATATATGTGAACCAAATTCCCATTGAAGAATATTAAGGCAGCCATACCATGTTCCTGAAATTTTGAAAAGGAGCAGTTTGAGACATGAGTGCACAAGAGAAAGTCGCCATCGTCACCGGCGGTGCGCGCGGAATCGGCAAGGCGTGTGCCATGGATCTGGCGCGGGCAGGCTATGCCCTTGTTCTGGTCGACCTTCTTGAAAAGGAGCTCGCCGAGACGGCGGCGCTGATTTCGGCCGAGGGGCGCAAGGTGCTGACATTCGTTGCCGACGTTTCGAGCCATCAGCGTGCCGACGAGGTTATCGCGCAGACCATCGAGACTTTCGGTCGGATCGATTTTCTCCTCAATAATGCTGGGCGCTCGGCTCCCGTCGGCATTCTGGAAATCTCCGAGGAGGAGTTCGACCGCGCAATCGCAATCAACCTGAAGAGCTGCTTCAACTACATCCAGCACACCGCGCCCCACATGCTAAAGCAGGGCGGCGGACGCATTGTCTCTATGTCGTCGCTGAACGCATTGTCGGGTGGCGTGACGGCAGCCGTCAGCCGCTTCGCCTATGCCGCCGCAAAGGCCGGCATTCTCGGCATGACGCGCGCGCTCGCCAAGGAACTTGGCCCCGTCATTGCGATCAATGCTATATGCCCGGGTGTGATCCGCACCGAAATTGACACGAACGTCACCGACCGCGCCGAAGAGGTGACCAAGGGCATCGCGCTCGGCCGGCTCGGCTGCGCCGATGACGTGGCACGGCTCGTGACATTCCTCGCAACCTCGGAACCGTGCTTCATGACCGGCCAGACGCTGACGGTCGACGGCTTCCAGTTCAACGTCTGAGCCGCCAGGCCGGTTTTGGAAGGACAGGACAGAGATGACGGAGCTGTTGCAACTGGTGAGTTTCGGTCCCGACGGTTGGGGCCTTGCCTTGCTCACCGCCGCCTTGATGACCGTTGCCGTGGCGGCGTGCGGCTTTCTTATAGGCGGTGTTATCGGCGCCGTCATCGCCTGGGGCAAGCTGGGCGGCAACCTGCCGGTCCGCTTCTCCGCGGATGCTTACACGACCGTCCTGCGCGGCATTCCGGATCTGCTGGTGATCTACCTGTTCTACTTCGGCGGAAGCATGGCCGTGACGGGGCTCTTCAACCTGTGGGGTGAAAGCGGCTTCGTCGGCGTGCCGCCCTTTGCCGCCGGTGCAACGGCCATTGGCGTTGTTTCTGGTGCCTATCAGGCCGAAGTGTTCCGCGGAGCGTTCCGCGTGCTGGCAAAGGGCGAAATCGAGGCGGGCAAGGCGGCGGGCATGAGCCCGTTTCTGCTGTTTCGCCGCATCATCGCGCCGCAGGTTTTTCGCCACGCGCTGCCAGGCATCGGCAATGTGTGGCAGATGGCCCTTAAAGAATCGGCACTGATTTCCGTCACCGGTCTGGTCGAACTGCTCCGCCAGTCGCAGATCGCTGCGGGATCGACCCGCAAGCCGTTCGAGTTCTATCTCATCGCCGGGGCTATTTTCCTCGTCATTACGTGGCTTTCACAGCGGGTGTTCTCATGGCTTGAGAAACGTGCGCGCCGCAGTATGGCTGGAGGTCTTGCCTGATGGATCCGCGTTTCGTCTATCACAGCTTTGTCCAGCTTCTCGCCGGTGTGCCGCTGACACTCGAGTTGACCGGCTTTGCCTTCGCCCTCGGCTTGCTTCTGGCGGTGCTGATCGCGTTGATGCAGATTTCGCGGCTCAGGGTCCTGCACATTCCGGCTGGCGCCTATGTTTTTGCCATTCGTGGCACGCCGCTGCTCGTCCAGATCTTCCTGATCTACTATGGTCTCGGCCAGTTCCGGCCGATCCTGCAGAGCCTTGGGCTCTGGCAGTTCTTCCGCGAAGCCTACTGGTGCGGCATTCTTGCGCTGGCGCTGAACAGCGCGGCCTATGGTAGTGAAGTGCTGCGAGGCGGCCTCCAGTCGGTCTCCAAGCGCGAGATCGAGGCGGGCCGTGCCTGCGGCATGTCCGGCCTTCTGCTCTACCGTCGGATCATCCTGCCGTTGGCGTTGCGTCAGGCGCTGCCGGCCTATGGCAACGAGCTGATCCTGATGGTCAAGGCGACGTCGCTCGTCTCGATCATCACCATGATGGAAGTCACCGGCATTGCGGCGCGGCTGATTTCCGAGACGTACCGGCCGGTCGAAGTGTTCATCGCCGCGGGCACGATCTATCTCATCATCAATTTCCTGCTGACGCGTGCCGTTTCGATGCTGGACTGGTGGCTGACGCCCCATCTGCGCGGCATGTCGACGATCGGCAAAGCGGAGCAAGCCAAATGACTGAAGGGGCGGCCATGCAACTCGTTATCTCCCTGCGCAACCTGCGCAAAAGCTTCGGGGCACTCGAAGTCCTCAAAGGCATCTCGCTCGATGCGCACAAAGGCGACGTCATCGCGATCCTCGGTTCCTCCGGCTCCGGCAAGAGCACGATGTTGCGCTGTATCAACATGCTCGAAATCCCGACGGCCGGCGAGGTCGTGGTGACCGGGGAAACCTTGAAGCTCAAGAAGCAGGGTGACGGTCTCGCCATTGCCGACCGCCGGCAGATCGACGGCATCCGGGCGCGGGCCGCGATGGTCTTCCAGAGCTTCAATCTCTGGTCTCATATGACGATCCTCGAAAATCTTGTCGAGGCGCCGATCCACGTCCAGCGACGGCCAAGGGCAGAATGCGTCGCTGAAGCGATGGCGCTGCTCGAGAAGGTCGGCATTGCCGACAAACGAGATGCCTATCCGGCGCATCTTTCCGGTGGCCAGCAGCAGCGCGCGGCGATCGCCAGGGCGCTCGCCATGCATCCGCAGGTCATGCTATTCGACGAGCCGACGTCGGCGCTGGATCCTGAACGCGTCGGTGAGGTTCTGGCCGTGATGCGTGCCCTTGCCAACGAGGGACGGACGATGTTGCTGGTGACGCACGAGATCGCGTTCGCGCGGGATGTGGCAACCCGCGTCGTCTTCCTGCACGAGGGCGTCATCGAGGAGGACGGTCCCGCGGACGAGGTTTTCCGCAATCCGAAGTCGGAGCGGTTCCGCAGGTTCATTTCCAACACGCAGCACGGCTGAGGCAGGCCATGAGCACACGCAACGCCGAGATCCTAGAATGGATATCCTCGCAGCAGGACAACATGGTCTCGCTGCTATCGAGCCTCGTGAATATCGATTCCGGATCCTATGACAAGGAGGGCGTCGATGCGGTCGGCGCGCTTCTGTCGCACTTCTTCGCCGAGCAAGGTCTTCAGACTGTGGTGCGCCCGGTCCCGTATTTCGGCGATACGCTTCTCGTCGGCACGGCGGCGGTCCGGCGCGGCGCGGGCCGGCACAACATCCTGCTGATGGGGCATCGCGATACCGTTTTCGGCAAGGGCGAGGCTGCCCGTCGACCTTTCCACATCGAAAACGGCCGCGCCTATGGTCCGGGTGTCGCCGACATGAAGGCGGGCCTGGTTATGAATGCCTTCGTCCTCGTGGCGTTTCAGAAATTCGCGCCCGATGTGCCTCTGCTCGTAATGCTGACGGGAGACGAGGAGATCGGTTCCCAGGCGTCGCTGGCGCATATCGAGGAGGAGGCCCGCTTTGCCCGCGCAGTCTTCAATGCCGAGCCGGCGCGTCCGACGGGCAATTTCGTCAGCGGTCGCAAGGGCGGCTTCACCTATCGTTTCGAGATCAGCGGCAAGGCCGCGCATGCCGGCGTCAACTTCACGGAGGGTGCTAGCGCGATCGGTGAACTGGCGCACAAGATCACGGCACTGCATGCCCTGACTTACGTGCAGCAGGGTATTACACTGAATGTAGGGCTGGCAGGTGGCGGCTCCTCGACCAATACGGTGGCGGCCAAAGCCTCCGGCGTGGTGGATGTCCGCTTCGTCGATGGCCAGCAGCGTGACCGGCTGATTGCCGATATCGAGGAGATCCTCGGCCGCTCGACGGTCCCGGGGACCACGACTACCTTCGAACGGCAGAGTGAATCGCTACCACTTGCTCCAACAGCGGAAAACGTTGCGCTGTCTACCATTTACCGCGAAGCGGCCGCCTCCCTCGGCTTCGAACTTTCCGGCGAGTTCACTGGCGGATGCGCCGATTCCGGCATCGCTTCCAGCGCCGGTGCGCCGACGGTTTGTGCGACGGGACCGGTCGGCGGCAAGGCGCACACCGAGGAGGAACACATTCTCGTCGAGACGCTTTCGCAGCGTGCGGCCATCGTCGCCGCATCGATCCTCCGGTTGCCCGGCTGAGGGAAGCGCCCGATGCCGGCGCTTCATTTTTCAGGCCGTGCGGCGCTTGATGCCGCTCCATTCGCCCGGAGCCGCCCATGCATAGGGCGAGGGGTAGGGCAGCGTGACATCGAGATCAAAGGCCGCATGCCAGCCCCAGCGCGGATCGTCGAGAAACGCGCGCCCGATGGCGACCTGATCTGCCTGACCACTTGCGATGAGATCATTCGCCTGCTGCGCGCCAACGATCATGCCGACGGTACGGGTCTTGATGCCGCTTTCGCGGCGAACGGCCTCGGCGAGAGACGGGTGATGGTCCTCGGCATTGGCCACCGTCGGATTGCTGACGGGGATGCCGCTCGATGTGACGCAGGCGTAGTCGACGCCGATGGCCTTCAGTCGCGTTGCAAGCACGGTTGCGTCTTCGATCGTCAGGCCATTCTGCGCCCAATCGCTGCCGGTGATCCGCGCACCGACGGCAATGTCCGTCGCCGCATCGCGCACGGTGCGGGCAATGCGCAGCGGAAACGCTATGCGCCGTTCGGCATCGCCACCCCAGGCGTCGTCACGCCTGTTGGAAAGCGGCGAGTGGAACTGGTGCAGCAGATAGCCGTGTGCGATGTGGATCTCGACGACCTTGATGCCCAACCGTGCTGCCCGGACCGTGGCATGGCGGAAGTCGTCGGCGATCTGGTCGAGGTCTTCTTTGCTCGCCGCCTGTGGAAGGGCCCAGCCCTCGCGATGCGCGATCTCCGACGGTGCCAGCGTCTGCCAGGCATCGCTGCCGGAAAGGCTGCCGCCGGGCGTCTCCCACGGACGATGGGCCGAGCCCTTGCGGCCGGCATGCGACAGCTGGATGCCGAATTCGGTGCCCGGAAGCGCCACGCGGCGCGCATGCTCGAGCACGGCGCCCAGGGCATCTTCGCTGGCATCGGAATAGAGACCGAGGCAGCCATGCGTGATCCGGCCGCGGCGAGACACCGCAGTCGCCTCGATTATCACGAGGCCGGCGCCCGACATGGCGAGCGACATGAGGTGTTGCATGTGCCACGCCGAGGCACAGCCGTCACTGGCCATGTACTGGCACATCGGTGCAACGGCGATCCGGTTTGGCAGGGGCACCGGACCGAGATGGAGAGGTGTGAAAAGCGGAGCTGCGGACATGAAGGTTCACTTGCGGTGGGCGGCGGCCTTGTAGCACGCCAGATGGATCGGAAGCCGCGACCAAAGACGAACCGCGCGCCCCTTGGCAACCGGAAATCCGTTCACATGCGAAAACGACAGGATGTAGGATAGGTAAGCATCCGACACGCGCTCTCGGACCTGAGCGGCGTTACATCACAGTGCGTCAATGTAACCTTATGAAAGCCGTTATTCTTTCCGAGCGGCTCTCTCGGCTAAAACGGAGAAGGAGAGGTGATGCTGGCGGATAAGCCGCAATCTCTCGTGAATGGAGGGTTCGTGTATCAACAGTCTGCAAAAACAGCGGTAGATGTCGCCGGTATCCGTAAGTGTACGGGCACGGGGCTAATCCGTATTCGCGTTGAACGATGTGTCGCTCAGCATTCTCGAAAACGAGTTCTTCACGCTCCTGGGACCGTCGGGCTGCGGAAAAACGACCTTGCTGCGCCTGATCGCGGGTTTTGATTTTCCGTCGGGTGGAGATATCAGGCTTTACGACGAAAGCATCGTCAACGAACCGCCCTTCCGCCGCCCCGTTAATACGGTTTTTCAGTCCTATGCACTCTTCCCGCATATGACGATCCGAGAGAACGTTGCCTTCGGGCTGGAAATGCTCGATGGGCAACGGGCCGCTATCGAGGACAGGGTGACCGAAGTGCTTCGGCTGGTGCGCATGGATAAGTTCGGTCAGCGCCGCACGGACCAGATTTCCGGCGGGCAGGCCCAGCGTGTCGCGCTGGCACGCGCGCTTGCGCCGAAACCCAAGCTATTCGCACGCAGAACAATTCGGGGAAAGAAGAGGATATCGCCCCAGGCGAAGGGTCGGTCTCGCCATCCCGGTTTCGGGGCTTCAGATCGTTGGACGGTGCCGATGTCTGACGCCGTTCATGACGCGGCTACAAGGCCAAGTGCCGGCATTTACGCGGCGTTGGGTTGTCCTCTCGCCGCCACCCAATCTGCCAGTTGATGAGCCCATCCGATTCGTGTGTAATGTCTGATGTAATATCACTTGGTTTTGAGGGCAGAAATGGCAAGGCGAGATAGTCTGGCAAGTGTGGTGGCCAAAGACATTGCGGAACGCATCGATGTTGGAGAGTACGTGGTCGGCGACAAGATCCCAATCGAGGCGCAGTTGTGCGACATATATAACGTCAGCAGGACCGTCGTGCGTGAAGCGATTGCACAATTACGCTCCGAAGGTCTTCTTGAGTCACAGCAAGGTGTTGGGGTCTTCGTCGCTGGCAGAGGGAATGTGACGCTTCGGATACCACGCGAAGCCGCCGGCGAGCTGTCTGAAATCATTGACATCTTAGAGCTTCGGATCGGAGTTGAGGTCGAGGCGGCGGGCCTTGCCGCGCAGCGCAGAACAGACGATGATCTAGAGCGGATTTTCAGCAGCCTCGACGCGACCGCCGATCCTGAAGCGTTCAATCGGAACCCCCGGCAGCTTGATTTCAACTTCCACAAAGCGATCGCAGTGGCATCGAGGAATGCCTATATGCCGCGCTTCATGGATTTTGTGGGGCCAGTCATTATTCCGCGCAGCCAACTCATCCACGCATCCATTCCCAAGATCACACGCGACTACCTCGTCAAAATGACAGATGAGCACCAGCGTATCGCCCTTGCGATCCGCAAGGCTGATGTTCTGGGGGCCCGGGAAGCCATGCGCTTTCATTTGGTTGGTAGTTTGGAGCGATATCGGCAACTGAATATCGCCGACTGACTTCCATTGTATGTTGACAGTCATCATACAACGATCTAGATTGCTCCCATAGGCGGACAGCGTTGTCGCACAGACCCTGAGGAAACGGGGCAGACACAATGATCGTGGAGGAGTGGCGTCGTGCACTTTGCGCGGCGCTGCCGATGCCATCGATGATGCTCGCCTCTTTGCGCAACAAAGGGTGGAGCGTCATGCAAGCACTAAAGAGCCTTTATCTACGGTTGCTGGAATGGGTTGTCATTTTCAGTATCCTCGCCATCCTCGTCCTGATTTCGACGAATGTTTTTCTGCGTTACGTATTCAATTCCGGCATCTTCCTCTCAGAGGGCGTCGCAGGGCTTCTCTTCGCTTGGATGACCTTCGTCGGCGCGATCCTGGTCCTCTATGATCGCGAGCATATCGGCGTCGACATGCTTGTGCGGCGGCTACCTCTCCAGCTGCGCCGCCTATGCTTCGTGATCACCCATGTCATCATGATCTACTCGACATGGCTGTTGCTCAAAGGCAGCTGGACGCAGGCGATCATCAACCTCCATGTCATTTCTCCGGCCACGCAGCTGCCAATTGCCGCACTCTATGCCGCCGGCGTGGTTTTTGCGGGGGCGAGCGGCCTTTTTCTGCTCTCGCAGCTGGTCCTCATGTTGGTCGGCAAGCTCCAAGAGCACGACCTCGTCGTCAGTGCCGGCGAGGATGAATCTGAAGCTGGACGCATAGCCAATGAACTCGAGCAGCAAGTTCGTCTGGACGTTGCAAAGGTGGCCGCGAAATGACCATCGCTCTTTTTTCCGCCACCCTTCTCCTGACAATAGCAATCGGTGCACCGATCGCCTATGCGCTGATCGTCACCGGGGCGGCCCTGATGTGGCAGATGGGGTTGTTCGACGGCCAGATATTGGCGCAGAACATTATCAATTCCGTTGACAGCTTCGCCATGATTGCAGTCCCGCTGTTCATCCTCGCGGGTGAGGTCATGAACGCCGGCGGATTGTCGCGACGTATCATTGCCCTCGCGCAGACGCTTGTCGGACATCGGCGCGGCGGCCTTGGCTATGTGGCGATCTTCGCCGGCGTATTGCTGTCGAGCCTGTCCGGATCGGCGCTGGCCGATGCTGCCTCGCTTTCTGCTCTACTCCTGCCAATGATGATCGCTGCTGGACACAACAGGGCACGAGCAGGTGGCCTCATCGCCTCCTCAGCGATTATCGGGCCTATTATCCCGCCAAGTATCGGCTTCATCGTCTTCGGTGTCGCCACCAATCTGTCTATCAGCAAACTGTTCCTGGCGGGGATCACCCCGGGCCTCATGATCGCGCTCGCGCTGGCTGTAACCTGGTTCTTCGTAGCGCGGAACGAAGACGTGGCGCCAACACCGAAGGCCAACTGGCAAGAGCGCCTCGCAGCTCTCGTCGATAGCCTTTGGGCACTGATGCTGCCTGTCATCATCGTCGTGGGGCTCCGGTTCGGTGTTGTTACTCCAACAGAGGCTGCGGCAGTCGCAGCAACCTATGCGCTGTTCGTCGCGCTATTTATCTATCGGGAACTGAAACTCTCGGATCTGCCCGCTCTCGCTCTGCGCGCAGGCAAGGTCTCCGCAGGCGTAATGTTCCTTGTCGGCGCCGCAGCCATACCTGCATGGATGATCGCGATCGCCGACATTCCCGGCCAGATCGTCGCCATGATCGGTCCCTTTATGGACAGCCCACGACTTCTCGTCTTCGTCCTGATGCTGATCATCATCGTTGTCGGGACCGCCATGGATCTCACGCCGACCATCCTGCTCCTTGGACCAATCCTTGTCCCAGTGGTGATTCAGGCAGGTGTCGATCCAATCTACTTCGGAGTTCTATTCATGATTAACGGCGCGATCGGCCTGATCACGCCACCAGTAGGAACTGTGCTGAACGTTGTCTGCGCCGTCGGAAAGCTCGACTACGAAGAGCTTTTCAAGGGGACAATGCCATTCTTCGTGGCGCAACTCTTTGTTCTCCTACTGCTCGTCGTGTTCCCGGAACTCGTTACCGCTCCTGCTCAATGGATCTCGCACTGAGCTTCATTCGGGATAACCAAACTGCAATCAAAAAGGGGAATGACAATGAAAACAGTTATTGGAATGCTGGTATCGCTTGTGCTGCTTGCCGGAGGTGCTGCCGAGGCGCAGGAATATACAAGCCGCACGATCAAGTTCGCGGCGACTGGGCAGGAAGGCACACCTCCTGTCATGGGCATGCACATTTTCGCGAAGAAACTCGCGGAACGCAGCGGCGGCAAGTTGAATGCGCGTGTCTTCTCCAATGGCGTACTGGGCGGCGATGTCCAGGTGCTCTCGTCCCTGCAGGGCGGCGTTATCGAGATGATGGTCTGGAATGCTGGGAACATGATCTCCCAGGAAAAAGACTTCGGTATCTTCGACCTGCCGTTCATCTATCAAGATGTCAATGTCATGGACCGGTTGCTCGACGGCGAAGTCGGGAAGAAGTTGATGGACGAACTGCCGGCTCACGACGTGATCGGACTTGCCTTCTGGGAGCAGGGATTCCGTCTCTTGTCCAATAACCGTCACGAAGTGAAGGGTCTTGCCGACATTTCGGGCTTGAAGATCCGTGTTCAGCAAAACCCGCTTTTGGTGGACATGTGGACCGCGTTGGGCGCCAATCCCACTCCTATGGCAGTCACGGAGCTCTATTCTGCACTTGAGACCGGCGCCGTTGATGGTCAGGAGACCACTGCTCCCTTCATGCTCGGTTCAAAGTACTACGAGGTTCAGAAGTATATCACGGTGACGCGCCACAACTACAATCCGCAGATCGTACTGATCGGCAAGCCCTTTTGGGATCAACTCAACGAGGATGAGAAGTCACTGATCGTAGAGGTTGCGCGCGAAACCGCTGTCGAACAGCGAAAGATCTCCCGGGACGCTCAGGTCACCGCACTCGACAAGATCCGGGCCGCTGGCAACATCGTAACGGACATCGATCCGGCAGTCCTCGAGGAGATGAAGAAAGCCGTCCGGCCGGTCATCGCCAAGTATTCCGAAACCTTTGATCCCGAGATGACGAAGACCGTCTTTGATGCGGTTGGCTTCTCAATCAACTGAGGCACTGCGGCGCGCAGGCCCCTGTGCGCCGCTTGGTCTATCAATCCGAAAGGCTATCATGAAAATCTCCTTCGCCCAGTTCTCGCCGGTCCACGGCGATACCGTTGCAACGACGAACCTTGTTGCCGAGAAGGCTCGCGAGGCTTCCAATAGCGGCTCCAGACTCATTGCGTTTCCTGAATGCTTCCTCACAGGGGGTTCGTTCGACGACCGTGAGAGTCTTCGCATGGCCGCTATCGATATTGATCGTGGAGATCTCGCGCCGATTCTGGCGGCTGCGCGCGATACCGGGATACTTATCGTCGTCGGC
Organism: Ensifer sp. Root31; assembly: GCF_001424825.1. Taxonomy (NCBI): domain Bacteria; kingdom Pseudomonadati; phylum Pseudomonadota; class Alphaproteobacteria; order Hyphomicrobiales; family Rhizobiaceae; genus Ensifer; species Ensifer sp. Root31. The sequence continues at coordinate 48,070 of NZ_LMCO01000025.1, forward strand.
TTCTACCAGATCAAGGGGGCGCAGGCATACAATACCGCCGCCCTTATCGGCCCGGAGGGCATCATAGGCCTTCACCACAAAATGCACCTTCCCTTTATGATCGGCGACCGTTTCGTCGACATTCCGGAAAACAGCGCGCCTTCGGTATTCGATACGCCCATCGGTCGCATCGGCCTGGCCATCTGCTATGAGGTGCGGTTCCCGGAGGTCACGCGAACGCTGGCTCTCGAAGGCGCTGAACTGATCGTGTTGCCGGCAGCGTGGCCCGAAGCGGCTCGTATTCTCCCCGACCTCTTCACCACCGTACGGGCGGCTGAAAACTTCGTGTTTCTGCTAGCGTCCAACCGGAACGATGTTGATGACGGAATGGCGTTCATGGGATCCAGCCACGTGATCGGTCCAGACGGTCAGGAAATCATCAACGCAGGTATCGCTGATGGTATCTTCTCCGTTGATATCGAAATGGAACATGCCCGGGTGAAGTCGATTATCCGGGAGCCCGGCGTTTACGAGGTTCATCCCTTCCGTGATAGGCGGCCGCAGGACTACCGGATCTGTGCCATGCCGTCGGTCGTCTGAGTGAGGAAGCGATGGAAAGCCTGAAACAGAAGCTAACAGCAAACCAGCTCACCTTCGGCATCAATGTCTACTCGGGTTCTCCGGCCGCAGTGGAGATCGCGGGCCAAAAAGGTTTAGACTTCGTCTTTATCGATGCCGAGCACACGCTCCTTGGGACCGATTTAGCAATGGAGCGGATGATCCTTGCTGCCCGCACAGCGGGGATAGCTCCACTGGTGCGCGTGGCTGACAGCAGCGCAGCTGGATTGCGAAAGACGCTCGAATGCGGTGCGGCCGGTGTGATTGTGCCGCAGGTTCACAGCGCCGCTCAGATGCGCGACATCATCCAGGCGACGAAATTCCCGCCGCTTGGAAGGAGAGGCGGGGACAGTTCGGTCCGCTCGGCAGGGTACGGCGGACCGGGGTTTGACTGGCCGGCCTATACGGAGCGCGAGAACCGCGAAACGCTGATCATCCCCATGGCGGAGAGTTTCGAATTCTTCAATGAGATAGACGACATCCTTGACGTTCCAGGCATTGATGCCATTCACTTTGGACCGGCGGACTATGCGCTCTCGCGCGGCATCGAGGTGGATTATTCTATGCGCCAGAGCGAGGTGCGGAGCGCCATGCGTGAACTCGTCGCAAAGTGTCGCGAGCGTCGGATCAAGGTGATGTTGCCCTGCTTCCCCGCGACAGCGGAACAGGCCACCCAACTTGCCGACGAGGGCGCCGATATGCTGCTTGTTGGAAACGATCTGGCATTCCTCCACCTCGGCTGTGAGAACGCCGGTAACGTGGCCTCAGGGGTTCGGAGGTCGCAGTCATGATTGAGCACCCGCGGCCAGTCCCAACCGACGACGATGCGGAACTCTTTGCCAGGCTGAGGCGGATTCAACCGGCGACCCTCGGGCACCATGTCGCCGGCGGTGCGCTCTCGCCGGCCATTCGAGCTGTCGTTCCAGTTACACGTATGATCGGCCGCGCTTTGACAGTGAGGCAACCGCTCCCCGACAGCGCTCCGGTCTTTCGTGCCCTTGAGGCGCTGCGTCCCGGCGACGTCCTCGTGATTGACCGGCAGGGGGACCATTTTGCGGCCTGCGTCGGCGAAATGGTTGCGTGCGCCGCCTATCACGCAGGTGCAGCCGGGATCGTGGTCGATGGCGTGGTCACGGACATTGAGGAGTTGAGGGGGATCGGTCTACCTGTCTATGCACGCGGCACGAACGTGATCACGGCTCGGATGATGGATCAGCCGGGCGGAGAACTGTTCGGCGCGGTCAACATTGGCGGCACGGTGGTCGCCACGGGAGATATTCTCTTCGGCGACGCCAATGGCGTCCTGCGACTTGGTGGGTCTATCTTCGATCTTAACGACCTGATTGCGCGAGCTTTGGCCGACGAGACGAGAGAAGTGCAATGGCGAAAGATGTTGGCGGAGGGAGTTTCGCTTGGCCAGTTGAATCGGCTGTCGGCGCGTGACAGTACAAACGGCCGCTAAAATGTCGTTCTGCCGTGTGCGCGTGTCGATCAGGTAAACCAATGGACCGGCGTCAGTGCTCGCCACCACAAGTCTTTCTGACCACAAGGCTGCAAGGCAATCTGGTCGTGCCGGTGCCAACATCTTCGCCAGCAGTCAGCGCCAAGATCGCAAGGCCAGCACGGTGTCCGAGTTCCTTGAGCTCCATATCGACGGTGGTGAGTGGCGGGCGTGTCTGCTTGGCAATGACTTCCCAATTGTCGAAGCCGACGACTGCTACATCCTTGGGAACGCCGATGCCTTTGTCCCGCAGGGCATCGATAACTCCGCGCGCAATCTCGTCATTCCCGCAAAAGATCGCGTCAGGCTTTTCCCCAGCACGGGCAAAGACCGCGTCAATAGCGGAATGGCCCCATTCCTCGCTCCAGTCGCCATAGAGGACTTCCGCGCCGTCACCGACACTCTCTCGATAGGCATCGGCTCGGCGGCGCACCGCGACATAGTCGTCGGGGCCGGTTATGTGGAGGATGCGCGACCGGCCGCTGTTCTTCAGATGCTCGACTGCAAGCCTTGCGGGCCGAGACGGCTATAAAGGAGGCACCAGGGTCCGGTGCCATCTTCGGCTTCAGGGCCGGGTGACCATTACAATTGCGTTCGCATCCCCGCAGATAGCAACCGCGGCGCTAACAGTTTGTTAACCGCAGAAATTGAAGAAGAACCTAATTAAATGCCGAGCACACCTCCGGGCCGACGCCTGGCGGGCCGACGACTGGCGAGCACACCTCCGGGCCGACGCCTGGCGGGCCGACGACTGGCGACGACTGGCAGGATATATCCTAATGTAAATATCTGGGTATTTTTAATTTTTCGAAATTTAAACCAGCCAGAACGATTTGGTGGCCGCTTTCTCAGCAGGTCACGGGTCACGATAAGGCACGAAGGTTAGAGGCGATGTATTTTTCATTGTTTCTGTCTATGACAAAATGAGCTGCCCACGCTCGAAGTTAAACGTCTCCCAAACATCGAAAGAAAAAAGTGCTGTGTAACGACGGGGTGGAACCGTCGCCTGTCATCGTGAAGAGCACGATCATCCCTAAAGCCAAAACATCATCTCCCGAATATCCTCCCGGCGCAAAATTTGCGGATCTGCCAAGGCTGGCCGGTGAAATCCCTAGCTGCTGTGGGCACCGGGGGTGCTGCCGGTCAGGCGCTTGACGATGTCGGTGCGCATGAAGCGATCGACATGGGGCTGCGTGATACCGTGTCCGTACTCCGCGAGGTTCAACAGGGTGTTGAAGCTCAAGAAGAAGTAGGAGAAGGCGATCATGAAGAGCGCCTGGGGATACTTGCCCTCTCCAAAGGCCTCATTCCATGCGCGGACGAGTGCAGTGTTAACGAAGGGGAAAATCGCAAGGCTGGTGAACTTGGGAACCCTGTTGACCAGCCAGTGACGGAAGGTGACGAAATCACGCAGCGCCGCCACAAGGGTTTTCTTCGCCTGCAGGCGGGCGGGATCATTGGTGTTGACCCGCTGGTATTTCTGGCGGAACACCGCCACGTCCGTCGCGATCTTGATGGCCGCGAAAGTAAAGAGGGCGGGAGCGGCGCCGGCGAGTTCGTAGCCCAGCTTAACGCCAAGGTCGTTGCTCTTGTTCAAGGCGGTCACCGTACCGAACACAGCTCCAACGAGCGATCCTCCGATAACCGCCTGGGTGCCATCCTGAATGAGTTTCCTGCCTCGGGGAAGAGCTTCGATGGGGCCAAGCAAGCCAGTATACTTGGTGAGGAAGCCTTCGGTGAAGCGCTCCACGAGAGGCTGGACAGTGGCGAATGTGGCGGCAGCCCCCATATCCGTATGCAGAGGCGCAGTCAAACCATCGTCATTTAGATTGGCATAGCGCACACCGCCCCAGGCGAAAACGAGCATGAGACCGACATCGGGAATGGACTTGAACATGCTGGCAAGCAGGGCCGAGACATCGCTTCCCAGTTCCGGTGTCTGGGTGACGACAATGCCGGCCGCTTCCTCCGCACTGACGAACTGTTCGGCCGCAACCTGAATTTCCTCAAGCTCTACGGGCCAACCACCGCCGGGCGTTTGACGAACCACCGCCGTGATTGTGTCCTGTTGCTGGGACGGGGCGGTGTCAAGGGCGGCCGGAACCAATCGCTCAAGATACTCGGTCGTGTCCTGAGCAGCGTTCAGGTAGAGCATGTTGCCGGCAGGGGAGGGATGCTTGCTCTTGAAGTTGTTGTACATGTTCTGCCAGCTCGGCATCCCGGGCACGACCTTGAGGTTGAGGCTGCCATCGTTGCAGGCCAAGTGCAGGCGGCGTCTTGCCAGGTCGGGGGTTGCGCTGACATCGTCGAAGGCGCCGGCGCGCTTTTCCAGATCGCCGAAATCGTAGATTCGGTTGAGACGACCCTCCTTGGCAAGCCAGATCCGCTCGGCGCGTTCCGCAATGGCATCGCTCAACTCGTGCAGGTGCAGCAGGCAGGGATCGATGCCCTTGAAGACATCGGGGCGGACATAGGCGAGGATCGAATAGGTATAAGCTTCGCAAGAGGCACAACCATAGTGGGAACCGAGCGTGAGCGTCTCTCCACGGGAAGCAGAAAGCTGCTGAAGGGCTTCGATCTGCAGGATTATGGAGAACCCATTCTTGTTGACCTCCCACGAAGTCACCACCTCGGTGGGGAAGATGACGCGGCGAACCGGTCGGCAAGGTTCGCGGTTGGGGGCGGCCTCCTTGGTGGCCATGGCGAGTTCGGCGATGGTCGCCACCCAATCATCGCGGCGGACAGCGGCGAGCATGTTGGGTGGGCCGAGTGCCTTGCTGCCGGGAGGCGAATTGAAAGCCTTGGAAAGGTCGCCGGTCGGTTCGATGGGGCCAAGTTGCTCACAACCGATGACCTCCTTGAGAAGCGAGCGGCCGACTTCCCATTCGGGGCCTTGGGGAACAAGCAAGAGCGACAGCGAGATAGGCGCACCGTCCTCGTCGGACTTCGGATGGGCGATGCCCTCAGTGTGGACACCCGCGCACGACTGGTCACGCTGGCGGTGGAACTGGAAGGCCATGCTATAGGTACAGCCGTCATGGGCCTTGATGTTCTCCTGAACATACTTGATGTCGCGAGGAGTTAAGGTGTTGGAGCTCATCAGAAGAGCGAGGCGGGGGTCGAGCTGGAACAGGGCGGGCAGGCGGTTGAAGCCGAGCTGGACCCCGGTCTTGTCGATATTCTCTGGGGCGGCGAGGATCTTGTTGATCGCCTCTCGACAGCGAGCAGCGAGCGGATAGCCCTCCTCCTGAGCGGCAACATGACCGATAGCGGCAGCACCGGGAAGCTTCTCGGCGAAGAAGGCAATCTTGTCGTCGCGGGAGAGGGAGAAGTACTCAGTCAGGAGAGCATCGAAATCGGCATTGGGGTGGACGCTCTCGCCGCCCGACATGGGGGCTTCGTGATTGCTGGAAGCGTTGGCGCTCATGGTTGCAGTAGTGGGATGATCTTCGAATGAAGAATGGGCAGTTGGAAAGTGTTTGAAAGTTGCTGTTAGATGATGAGGATGAGAGTGATGTGGAGGCAACCTGAGGTGGGAAGCCCTCGTATTTATGCTTTGGCAGAAGCCTGGCGATCAGCGCCCATCAGTTTCCATCGGGGCTGTGCAGCGGACATTCGGATCATGTCGGGTGAGCACTGCCCAAATGACGTGATGTGGCCTGATCCATGTGGGTCATGGGAAATTGGGTGGGTCCTCGCGACAGTTCTGATCATTCCGATTGGCCATTCGCCTGTCGTTCATTCTCGCCCAGCCGGAAAACATTGCATCCGGGCGGTGCAGGTGACGCGTCCTTTCAGCCCGAGGCCACCAATCTCTCGGATTTCCCGGTCGGAGAGGGTATGATTGGCTGGCGAACGATCGGTCGATACGAGAAAAAATGAGGAGCTGGCGCGGCTTTCGTTTGACGTTCCAGCGTGCCCTTCTTCACGTTCGTAACGTGGCCTCTGCCTTCGCGTGAAGCGCCCTTGGCATGTTTCGGCACTGCGGACTTCCGGCCTTGGCATGCGTCCAACTTTTGTGGCGTATGCCCGGTGGCGGAGTGGCTGGGGTGTGGCGGTGCAGTCGCGTGACTTTGCCGGGGGGCCGGGGCAGGATATGTGTGGGTGTAAGCTTTGTAAATATGTAGGTCTCTAAAAGCGTCTACGCGTCTGTCGATCTCTGTCGCATCAGGAGCTTGTGTCGCCGTGCATTTGTTTATTCGTCGACGTGTACGATTTTGGGGCGTTCAAACAAACCGGGCCGGCACACCGCGTGAACGAAAGTGCAAACCCGGAATGTGAGCCTTAAAGTGGCGAAGGTTGCTCTAGCCTTTGACGCTCCCCGCCGCCATTCCGCGAACCACCGTGCCCTGGACAACCATGCCAAGGATGATCATGGGAAGCATGATCAAGGTTGCCGCCGCCGTCAGTGCGCCCCATTCGATGCCTTGATAGGTGAGGAAGGAGGTGATGGTGACGGGGAGGGTTTGGGTGTCACGGCCGCTGAGGACGAGCGCAATGAAGAACTCGTTCCAGGTAAAGAGAACGCAAAGGATGAGAGTGGCAACCATGCCGCCGCGGACGACCGGCAGCACAATGTGCCAGAAGATGCGGAATTCATTGGCGCCATCCATCACGCCGGCCTCCCGCATTTCGCGCGGTACCTCCTCGAAGAAGGTCACGAGCAGCGATATGGCGAAGGGGATGTTGATGAATGCGTAGATCGCGATGAGGAGGCCGTGGGAATTGAGGAAGCCGAGCCGCATCGAGACATAATAGGTCGGGATGACGAAGAGGATGGCGGGCGCGATGCGGAGCGACAGGACGAAGCCTTCCACGGAGTGCCGCCGTGCCGGCGACTGCTGGACGATGCCATAGGCGGCGAAGGAGGCGATCGCTATCGCGAGTACGCTGGCGGCAAGCGAGATGAAAAGGCTGTTGGCGAAGCCGCGTAGGAATGCCGGATTGTGCAGGACCTTGACGTAGTTTTCCAAGGTCGGCCCGAAGAGCCAGACGGGCGGCATGGCGAAGGCGTCGCGGAGCGTCTTGAGCGACGTCGAGAGCACCCAGTACAGTGGGAACAGCGTGACGAAGAGGATCAGCGCCAGCGTGATATAGAATACGGCCTTCTTGATCATGCCCCTAGTCCTTTCAGCTTTGTAAAACGATGGAGAAGCAGCAGGGCAATATTGGTGATGACCGTGAGCGCAAGAGCGATCGTCATGGCATAGGAAATATCAAAATTGGTAAAGGCTACGGTATACCCGTAAAGGTTCTGCGTCTCCGTTGAGAGCGCGGGGCCGCCCTTCGTCATGATGTAAAAGAGGTCGAACGCCTTGACGCTGTCTATGGCACGTATGAGGGCGGCCACCGCAAGCGTGCGGCGGAGCATCGGCAGTATGATGTGCCAGATGATGCGCAACTCGTTGGCGCCGTCCATGCGCGCCGCCTCCACAAGATCCTTCGGGATCGTTTCCAAAGTCGCCATCGCCAAGAGTATGACGAAGGGCGTCCATTGCCAAATGTCCGCGGCGAGCACGGCGTAGAGCGCGAGGCTAGGGTCGCCCAGCCAATCAACGGGCGCGATGTCGAGGAAGGATAGGCCGTAATTGATCATGCCGGACTGGGCGTTGAAGAGGAAACGCCAAGTGAGGCCGGCAATGACTGGTGTCATGATCATGGGCACCAGGATAAGGGCGCGTACGAGCTTTTTGCCGGCAAATTCTCGATCCAGGAGAAGTGCGATCGCGATGCCGAGAACGACTTCTATTCCGGTTGCCAGCAACGTGAAAAGTGCTGTTCGCCCCAGTGCTTGAAGACCGCGCCAGTCTGTCGCAAGGCGGACAAAATTCGATCCGCCAACGAACTCGGTGGGTCTGACGCTCATCAGCGATACATTGTGCAGACAAAGCCAGATGGCATAGCTCATGAGAGCAAGCGATGCGACCGCGAGGAACCCGATGACAGGTTGATAGAACAGGCGGGTGGGATTTCGGGACATATTCATTACGCCTTTTGTTAGAGCCTTATCGGCCAAACGGACCAACCAGGCTCTATTTCCGTGCACACAATTGCGGGCGCGCGCCGCATGTATTGGAATTGCTTTAAGCCAGCTCCCGCCGCGCCTGGGAGGCGACGCGGCGGGATGCGCGTGCCCTAGCGTGCCAGGGCCGCGTTGTTGAGTTCGTTGGCTTCCTTCAGGGCGTCAGCAGCCGATGCGGTTCCGGCAAGCACCTTGGAGACAGCAATTCCCGTATTGTTCACGAGCTCGTTGGCCTGGGGCACGGTCGGGATGAATTGCGGATTGCCGTTGGCAAGCGATGCCAACATGGCTTCCTTGAAGGCGCCGTAGCGCTCGTTGAAGGCGGGGCTGTCCATGGCGGCGAGGGACGTGACGCCTGAATTCGGATCCGTCTCAAGCGAATGGATCTGGTGTTCTTTCGAAGTTGCCCAGGAGACGAAGAGCCACGCGGCATCCTGCTGCTGCGAGTCGGTCGAGACATAGAGACCAAAGACGCCGAGCGAGGACGAGCCACCCTTCGGTTCAGTCGCCTGCATCGGCACCGGCGCGTAGCCGACCTTGCCGACCACGGCCGAGACCGACGGGTCTTCGTTGAACGCGCCGTTGACGGTTGCGTCGATCGTCATGGCCGCCTTGCCCTGCTGGAACAGAAGACGGTTTTCTTCCCAGCCGATATTGGCGACGCCGACCGGGCCATATTCGCGGAGAACGCGGGCGAAGGATTCGAGGGAGCGCGCGGCCTCTGCGGAGTCGAGTGCCGACTTGCCATCCGCCGTCAAGAACGAGCCGCCCATGCCCCACAGATAGGCCGCCCAGATATAAACGCCTTGAATGCCCTGCTGGCCGCGCATGGTAATGCCGACGATCTCGCCGTTGGATTTTTCCTTCACAGTCCTGGCTGCGGCTTCCACCTCGTCGAAGGTCTTCGGGACGGAAATACCGTATTGCTCGAAGAGATCCTTGCGGTACATGAGAAATGAGCTCTCACCAAAGACGGGCAGACCGTAGAGCTTGCCTTCAACCATATTGTGCTTCAGATAGCTCGGAACGAAGTCCGACTTGTCGTAGAACTTGCTGTCTTTGTCCGCAAAATCGTCCAGCGACGCGACATAGCCGGCGCTGACGAAGCCGGGCACCATGATCGCGCTGTTTTCGACGACGTCGTAGCGGCCGGATTTTGCCGAAAATTCCAACAGCATTTTAGGTGTCGCGTCAGCTTCGGGAACGACCTCGAGATCAACTTCGATCCCGGTTGCCTCGGTGAAATTGGGGAGCGCCTTTCGAACGGCGTCGGTTGTGGGATGTCCCACCATCAGCACCGAAAGCCGCTGACCGGCATAGGGCTTGTCCTGCGCGGTAGCCGATCCCGCCCATACGGTAAGCGCGGCGACTGCGCCAGCGGCCAGAACCCTCATGCTGTTTTTCTTCATCCAGCGTATCTGTGACATTGCTTCTCCTCCGTTTGATCAGATTGTCTCCGATAACCCCTCAACAATCCCGGGCTATTTCCTTCTATGCATGGGCGGATGTCAATAATTAAATCACTGTGAATTAAGCTTTAGCTCTTATCTTGCGCCTAACGCGAATGTTTGCCGCCGCCAAAAGGGGAAGGTTGTTTGGGTCATCCCAAACCAACTCACCTCAGAAACTATGGGGAATTCGCTAGCCCCACTACTCGTTGGGGTAATACCGATCGAGCAGCGGAAGGCAGGCGGCTCCCATTGCGACCGGCTTACGGGCCATCGAACCCTCGCGGGCGGAAATCTCGGCCGCCTCAGGCAAATCTAGACCAGCAATCGCGGATCTAAGCTTCGCCATGACCAGGCGCAATTTGTGCTCCGGCAAGGGCCCATCGACGATCACGGTCTTGCACGGCATCATTGCCACGCAATTGGCGATAGCATAGGCGATGCCATCGGCGAGCTGGGTGATGGAACTTGCGCCGGCATCATCACCGATCGCCAGGTTCCTGAGCGGGGTCAGCCGGGATCTGCCGTTTGGAACAAGCAGCTTAGCCAGATTCGGGCCCGCGTCGCCCCGGGAGAACCCGATGCGTCTGTCCCGGACAAGGCCGCCGCCGACGGAATCGTCGAGAAAGACGTAGAGGAAATTGGCAACGCTTGGCCCAAGACCGTATATCAGTTCAGCACTGCAGGCGGCCAAGGCATCGCTTGACACGTTGACGGAAAGGGCCAGGGAACGGCCGACCTGCTCTAACTCCCTTTCGATCTCGCTCCAAGGGATCGAGAATTTGCCACTGAGACGGGCCCTGCTGGCAATCGAGACGCCGATGCCTTGGAAGCGTGAGCGCTCATCGGGATCAATTTCCTCGCGGATTCGACTTGCCGTGGCATGAACATGCTGCACGACCTCATCGAGGTTCGGATCGTCGACCTGAAGAGCTGTTTCGGAAATGATCTCTCCGACGAAATTAACGAGCGCGGTCCGTACCTCTCGCTTGTCGACATGGACGCCGAGAAACGAAGCGCCGCCCGGATTGAGGCTGATGGGGACGTAAGGTTGGCCCACCTTGCCGCGAACGGGGTCACCCGCCATCAGCAGGCCTGCATCGATCAGGCTTCGGGAAATGACCGAGGCGGTCTGTGCGGCTAACCCTGAAAGTTCCGCAAGCTGAGCTTTGGAAAGCGCGCCATGGGTGCGGATGAGCGAGAGAACTAGGCGTTCGTTAGTCGCCCGCAAGGCGACATGGTTCGTGCCGGGGCCATTGTTGTCGGCCGGCCGCGCGCCTCGCAGCACCGTGGCTCCTGGAATATGTCCGGTCAACGTTTCTCAGCCCTTCTAGCACCGAATGCTTATAGATAATTCACAATGTTTTATTTATTGACGACCGCGATGGTCAAGCTTATCCATTGCCGCCGGAACGATTTTTTATGTGAGGGGAACGTGAATAGACGTTGGATCGCATCCTGGAGCGCGGCACCGATGGGCGTTTGGGGTCCCGATGCCGCTCTGTCCGGTTTTTATGGCCAGACCGTGCGCGAGGTTGCCCGCGTGACGCTTGGAGGATCCGGCGTCGTGATTCGCCTGACGAATGAGCATGGCAAACAGCCGATCCGCCTCGATGCCGTCAATCTCGCCCACGCGGCTGAGCAGGGCGCAATAGAGCCGCTCACGAACCGACCCCTGACGTTCGGGGGAAGCCGCTCGGTCGTCATCCATCCCGGATCGGCCATTGTGAGCGACCCCGTGGATATGGAGCTGCGCCCCTTCGCCCGGTTGTCCGTCAGCTATCACAGTGCGAGCTTCATTCCGGTCGAGACCCATCATTTCGAGGCGCAGCAGAAGGCCTATATCTCAGTGCCCGGCGATTTCACGGCGGCTGGTGAAATGATCGTGCAGCAGACGACGACCAGTCGCTACCTGCTTTCCACCATCTATACACGCGCAACGGCTGATGCCCGCGCGGTCGTTTGTTTCGGTGATTCGATCACCGATGGCTATGGCTCGTCGATCGATGCGGACCGGCGCTGGCCCGACATTTTCGCCGAGCGCCTTTCCGGCGTGGAGGGGCTGCGGGAAGTTGCGGTTCTCAACCAGGGAATCGGTGGCAACCGGCTGATCCACAGTTGCCGTGGGGCGAGGGCGGTCGAACGTTTTGACCGCGACGTTCTAAGCTATGCGGGCGCTACCCACCTGATCGTGCTCATCGGCATCAACGATATCGTCTGGCCCAATACCGTTCTTGCGGGGTCGCACGAGGTGGTCAGTGCAGCCGAGATGATCGCAGCCTATCAGCAGCTTGTCGCTCGAGCGCGACTTTCCGGCTTAAAGACTATGCTCTGCACTATTCTGCCTTTCGAAGGAACGAACCCCGAATTCCCCAACGGAGGTTACTATACGGCGGGTAAGGAACGCATGCGCCAAACGGTGAACCATCATATCCGGAACTGCAGCGATGCCGATGCCGTGATGGATTTCGATGAGCTTATGCGCGACCCCTCCCGTCCGACGCGCCTGCGACCGGACTATGATTGCGGCGATCGCATTCATCCGAATGACGCGGGATACCGAGCCATGGCGGAGGCGATCAACCTTTCCTTTTTATTCTAATTGATAAGTCACGAGCCGTTATCTGCCATCCGGCACTATCGACAATATCAATACCTCCGCACAGGGTGGCAAGCAGTATATCGCCGTGGTCATCCCCTCGGAAGGGGCAAATTATGTGAGCAACGGTTGAATATTCAGGAACAGTTTCGACGAGGCAATGCGCGTCTCATCTTGGTTGTCGCGCTGCACTCCTCAAAGCCGCATCATGCACATTCATGAAACGCTAGAATGCGCCGAGTAAGCCCCATGGATGCAGTATTGCGAGCATTTGTCGATGCAAACCTGTTTATCGAGATGAGGGGCTTCCGAGACCTCAACTGCGATGCGTGAATGTTCAAAGTTGACCCGTGAAATCGAGGTCACATTTCTGTTGAAACGCGAATTTTAGCGACAGGATAAACGGCGTGAGCAACACTAGCCAAGAGACTTAAAATCGGTAGGGCAGTTCTGTGCCATACGTTTTGGGCCTAGAGGCCCCGTATTGTGCGGTCCCCATCGTCAATGCTTGGAGTAGCTTCAGATGAATGGCCGTGAGCTTGGCAAAGGCAACCCGCGTAACAATTTCGCGCCGGAAGCCCGCCCGCACCAATTAAACGAGGGTGAGAGGAAAGAGCTTGAAGCAACAATCCTGTCCGACACGGAGATCTCGAGGTTGAGGGGTGTAACGGCAGGCGCGGAAGGTCTAGGAAGAAGCGGTGCAATCAGAAGGCTCAATCGACGGCCTGGTCAGACCCGTCTAACGGACGACGAGCGTCGAGAACTGGAAGCGACGATCTTGACCGACCGGCAGATCGCGGAGTTGGAGCGTGTAGTTGGGGGCGCGAACAATCAGCAAAGACGTGGGGCATCGGCCCGGGATTACCCGTCAAATATCCCACCCGGGTCTACGCGGTCGGTTCCATCAGGCCAAGATCCTCAGAGAGCATACCAGAACGTGAAACCAAACGGCGAGCGATTGACCGTGTCTCATAAGAAAGATGACCGTACTGGTTGGAGCGCGACGCCGCACCGGGATCCGCTACCAGGTGCTGCCGAGTTTAAGGCGGCCGCCACGAAAAATTGGGTGAAAGAGCCACCCTCTCCGCATAAGATAAATTACCGTACTGGTTGGACCGCGACGCCACTCGGGGATACGCTACCAGGAGCTGCCGAGTTTAAAGCGGCGGCCACGAAAAATCTTCTGGGGAAGGAGAAACCCTCTTCACATAAGATAAATTACCGTACTGGTTGGAGCGCGACGCCACTCGGGGATCCGCAACCAGGTGCTGCCGAGTTTAAAGCGGCCGCCACGAAAAATCTTCTGGGGAAGGAGCAACCCTCTCCACGTGGAGCCAGCAACACGGGCATGCAGAAGGACTCTAGATCTGGATCGCAATTAGACATACGACCGCCACGCGGTCGTGAGGATGCTTGGGGCCGATAGACCCCAAGCCCCGGTGCAAAGCGCAGACAGCTCTTGCATCGGCGCCGCTCTTCCGTCATCTGGCCCAAACGAATTGTACGTGTGGCATCATTCGTACGAAGTTACGCTGCCGCGCACTCGGAACTCCGCGGGCGGATAGAGGGTTGATCACTCCCGACCACGCACACGCGGTCATTGTCGATTTCTTCTCGAATCTTATCCTATTTGACGTTGGCGACGAACTGCCCGGCCGTGGCTTCATGGTTGAAGGCGTGCCATTGGTCGAGAACCAAATTGACAACGTTGCTGTTGAGGTTTTCGCCTGTACATCATGGGATCGTCCGACAGATCTACGATGCTGCCCGCGCTGAGGCGGGTGGTCGCCCCATGGCCGCGCGGGCTCTGAAGCGCTCGGACACGGTGCTGCCTGGCGATGAGGTCTTGGCCGCTGATTTGCTGGCTCGCAAGCCGCACAACGTCGTCGCAGTCGCGCTAGCCAACAAGATGGTCAGGATCGCACGGGCAGTGATGGTTTCGGGAGAGCAGTATCGATTAAACCTTGCTTGATGGGGAGCTTGAATTTAGCGATAGGTGAGGTGCAAATGGTGTGATGGTGAACGGTCGAACCGGGATCTGAATGCCCGCCGCATAGGGCAGTGCGCATCAAGTCGCGTGGAACTGAATGGGACTGGATCTGCGGAATCGGCATTGAACTGAACGGCCGCAATCGAAGGCCGTATACCTGACTACACCACTACACCCGACCAACGTGCGGATTCCGACGTGAAGCCGGCCGCCATTCCAATCAAAGACCGGCCACCATTCCGATTTGAAGCCGGCCACGATTCCGATCAAAAGCCGGCCGGTTTCGGCACTGAAGATTANTGCGGATTCCGACGTGAAGCCGGCCGCCATTCCAATCAAAGACCGGCCACCATTCCGATTTGAAGCCGGCCACGATTCCGATCAAAAGCCGGCCGGTTTTCGGCACTGAAGATTACCCCCTGGGTCAGCAACTTTGGCATCAAATGGACCACGAGCAACGTGGAGATTTTGATGCCGGCAAAGAGAAGGCTGACCATGAGACAGTTACGACAAATGCTGCGGCTTGCCGGAAGCGGTACCAGCTCCCGCGAGATTGCGGTCATGTTGGGAATAGCGCGCAGTACAGTCCAGGATAATCTACGGCGGGCGGCGGAGGTCGGATTGAGTTGGCCTTTACCGGGCGATCTGACCGACGATGCGCTGGAGGGCAAACTCTTCGCTCGCAATGGCGTCAAGCAGGGCACCAGACGGCGTACTGAACCGATCTGGGCCGAGCTTGCCGTCGAGCTCAAGAGGCCCGGCGTCACCCTCCTGATCCTTTGGGAGGAGTACCGCGCTTCAAACCCCGATGGGTATGGATACAGCCGCTTTTGTGAGCTCTTCCGTGGCTTTGAACAACGGCTCTCTCCGACGATGCGCCAGGAACATGCTGCAGGCGACAAGGTCTTTGTGGACTATTCGGGAAAGAAGATACCGATCGTCGATCGCAAGACTGGCGAGATCCGTGAGGCGGAGATCTTCGTCGCCGTGCTCGGCGCTTCCAGCTTTACCTATGCGGAAGCGACCTGGACGCAATCGCTTCCTGACTGGATCGGCGCGCATGTCCGCCTGTTTCGCTTCATCGGCGGTGTTCCTCGGCTGATCGTCCCCGACAATCTGAAGTCGGGTGTCAATCGTGCCAGCTTTTATGATCCTGAGATCAACCGCAGCTACGGCATGATGGCCTCTCACTACGGCATCGGTGTTCTACCGGCCCGCCCCAGAAGGCCGAAAGACAAATCGAAAGTCGAGAACGGTGTCCGTTTCGCCCAGTCATGTATCCTTGGACGTCTGCGCAATCAGACCTTCTTCTCGCTGGCCGAAGCCAATGCCGCGATTGGCCAGGCACTCGATCGTATCAACGACCACGTCATGCGACGCCTTGGTGTCAGTCGCCGACAATTGTTCGAGAATGTTGAACGTGCCGCGCTCGCCAGCCTTCCCGGTGACGATTACGAGTTCGCGGAATGGCGTCTGGTTCGCGTCTCGACGGACTATCACGTCGAATACAAAACCTTTCTCTATTCCGTGCCGCATGGCCTCATCCGCCAGCAGGTCGATCTGAGAGCGACGGCGCGCACCGTCGAGATCTTTCACCGCGGCAAGCGCGTCGCCGTCCACCAGCGTCGCTATGGCGGTCCTCTTCATGGAACCGATCCGGAGCACATGCCCAGTTCTCATCGGCGATATGCCGAGTGGACGCCCGATCGCTTCCGTCGCTGGGGCGCATCCATCGGGCCCCAGACCGAAGGATTGATCATCGCTGTTCTCGCCAGCCGTCCACACCCTGAACAGGGCTTCCGAACATGTCTGGGTATCTTGCGCCTGTTTCGCGACATCACTCGCGATCGCGCTGAAGCCGTATCGGCCAGAGCCGTCGAGATCGGCGGGCTGAACTGCAAAAGCATTGCCTCACTTCTGGCCAACCATAAGGCCGCCAGGCATTCCGCCGAACCGTCTGCAATCATCGATCACGCCAATCTGCGTGGCCCTGACTACTTTCATTGAGGATAGATACGATGCTGACAAATCCCACCATCGACAGGCTGCGCGAACTCGGCCTTCACGGCATGGCCACGGCCTTCCAGGAACTCGACGCACAATCCGAGGCACGCGGCCTCGAGCATGGCGAATGGCTTGCCATCCTGCTCGAGCGAGAGGCTACCATGCGCCAACAGAAGCGCTTCGAAGCCCGCGCCAGGGCTGCTAAGCTTCGCCATGATGCGCAAATCGAGAACGCCGACTTTCGTGCCGCACGTGGCCTTGACCGCAACCTATTCATGACGCTTGCCGGTTGCGACTGGATCCGCAAGCATCACAGTCTTCTCGTTACCGGGCCGGCCGGGGTCGGCAAAAGCTGGTTAGCTTGCGCCCTCGGCCACAAGGCATGCCGTGAGGACTTCTCCGTCGCCTATCATCGTGTTCCAAGGCTATTCGCCTCGCTTGCCCTGGCAAGAGGCGACGGACGGTATGGACGGATCCTCAAATCGCTGGCCAAGACCGATCTGCTTATCCTTGACGACTGGGGACCGGAAAAGCTCAACGACGATCAGCGGCGCGATCTCCTGGAGATCATCGAGGACCGTTACGAGCGGCGGTCCACCATCGTCACAAGCCAAGTGCCCTTGGACCGATGGTACGAGATTATCGCGAACCCTACGCTTGCTGATGCCATTCTCGATCGCCTTGTTCACAGCGCCTATCGCATCGAGCTCACCGGCGAAAGCATGAGAAAACAGCGCGCCCCAGTGCTACCAGAAACACCACAAGCTTGACGTCAAACAAAACCAGATCCAAACATCAAAAAGACCCAGGATCAGTCCGATAAATGGCCGCCTTCAATTCGGAACGCCGGCCGGAATGAAATCGGAATGACCGGCCGGCTTCAAATCGGAATCGATGGCCGGCTTCATCGGAATACGCARCCAACGCGCTGCCACACCA